>JADJCA010000020.1 GCA_016703425.1 Myxococcales bacterium | reverse complement strand
TTCCCATGAGCCGCTTCCGGCACCTCGGCGAGCACTGCGTCGCGGTCATGGTTCTTCTCGTCGTATTCGTGGACGTAGTCGCGGCGCACGGCTTCCACTTCGTTCTGCTCAGCTTGTAGCGCCCGCCGACCAACGTGGCCGTGCCGCGATAACGCAGTGAAGTAGTTCCAGTCGGACCCGGTTCGCGGGGCACCACTCCCCACCACGAAAACAGGTAGTCGACGATGAGCGTCTCGCCATTTTGACACGGCGCCAAATCGCACCTCCACCGTAGGCTCGAGAAAAGTGGTGTTGCTGGCGTAGAGATCGCGATCCGCCAGATGGCGCGCGTCGAGGCTTGGGCGAGCGTGCGAGGACGCGACCGCTGCGCCTCGTCGAGCGCGTCCCCAGGCCGCACGATGAGCGTTGGTCCATCGCTGCTTAACGCCGCGCTCGCGCCCCACGACGAGACGGGCCCAAAAGGAGACCCCGGTCGCCGCGCGCTCGTCACTGAGCCACGTGTTCTGCACGTGGCGACGCGCCATCACCACCGTCGCGACACCGGAAGATGTGGATCACGACCTTGATCGCCTGGGCGGGCAACGAACAGGCCGCTGGACGTGGCGACTTTGAATGATCGCGACCAAGCAACCCACACCGTGAAGCCAAAGCAGAGAGCGGACGGCGCGCGCCTCACCCGTGAACATTCCGGACGCCGTTCAGCACCGTAGAGTCCAATGAGGACGATCGGCAAGATGAGAGCCGTCGGGCTTACGGCCCCCATCGCGGCACCCAGGGCGATGAGCGCCGTCAGCAGCCGTCACGCCGCCGCGCCCCAGGCGCCGAGTGCGGCGAGGAGGAGCGGTGTTGCGCGTTGCGACCGGGTAACGCGGGTCGGGCGATGCGGCGGCGGCTCGAAAGGGATTCGGTTGCATCGAGCGGGGATAGGTTCTCCCGGCGAGCCCCGCTACGGCGGCGGGCCGCGCCGGCCCGCTGCGAGCGTCGGCAAAGCGAGCACGACGACCGCCGCGAGGATGAGGCTCGCGCCGATGGTCTCCTTGCCGGCACCGCGCGGCCTCCGAGGAACGCCGCGAGGCTCGCGCTGGCGAGGACGCCGGCGAGGACGCTAGCAAGCGCGGTTGACGGGTACGCGGAAGCTATTCTCGCGCGTCGGGAAGGATGAGCCCGCCAAAGATCCCCGTGCCCTGAGAAAGAGGAGCCCGATGATGATTCCGACGACGACGGGCCCCAGAGCCCACCCGTCGACGCTCCACGGCGAATCGCCAGCATGGCGTCGCCCCGTCCGATCACGGCCAGAAGCGAGGGAGCGTCAACACGATGGCCGGCGTCGCCACCATTTGCTCCTCGACGAAGTGGCGGAGCGTCACCGCGCGGTCGTTTGACTCGCGAGGTGGCTCATAAAGCGAAGTCGCACGACGTACGCTGCGAGGTAGACGACGACGTCGAGCAGCGCGAGGACGGTGAGCTCGTAGCTGGCGCGATCGAACGTCGCGACGGCGAGCGCGCCGAGGCTCACGAGGAGCGCCACGCGGCTTTGCCAGCGAACCTCACGTCCACTCACGCGATCGACGATCGGCGCGACGACGAGGAGTCCGCCCCGCATGAGGAGCATCATGAAACGATCGATACGCCGTGAAACGTGTAGGCGAGCGTCGTCGTCGTCCCCCGATGATGCACGCGGTGCAGAGGCCTGAGAGGAGCGTCCATCGCCCGGGTGATGGAACCGACCTCCCAAACAGCGAGCGCGTGCGCGCGTAGCGCCACCAGCGCGCCACCGAGAGGAACACCAGCATTCCGACGAGCGACGCGGGGGGTCGTCACGGGGAGCAGCTCGAAGCCGTCGATGGGCCGCGCGAGGCCGGGCCACGCCTTCCGAAGCGGCTCGTGGCGAGCGCGGTATAGGCGCGTAGCAGGGCAAAGTAGCCGAAGGCGTGCGCCCAAACGCCGAGATGGTGCGCCCGCCCGCCGCCAGCCACTCCCCCTGCCCTGTCGCCGCCAAGATGGGAGCAGCCAGCAAGACTCGCGCCGCCTCGCAAGGGTGGAGGCGTCCTTCCCCGCGGCTCCACGGCGCGGCCCCGGCAAAGGAAAGCCGTCGCGACGAGGGGTCCGGGCCGCAAACGCTGCACCCGGACCTCGCGCCCTTTGCACTCCGTCGGGACGCGAGCTTCATCGCTGCGAGCGGGTGGGGGGCCACGAGAAACAGCAGCCCAAACGTGGTCAAGAGGAGTCCGCTCACGCCCTTGAGGGCGCGGGCGACCGTCTCTGTCATCGCGAGTCGGCGCTTTAGGCCGATGAACACCGCGACGACGACGAGGAGGGACGACGTAAGCGACGTTGTCCAGCGCGAGGTAGGCGAAAAGCGCGAGGCCCGGCGAGGCCACCGAAGCGAGAGAGGTGATGCGCGTGAGATGGCAGGAAGGCCGGCGTGCACCCGGGCTCGACGAGGTTGACGATGAAGGCGAGCGCCGCAATGCCGCCGGAGCGCGGCGGCGGCGTGGCAGCACCGGCGACGGCGGCGCGCATGCGGCGGAAGAGGCCGGGCTTGACCTTGTCGGCGATGACGAGCGACGCTCCGTTCTTTTAGACCAGGCGACATCCTCGGGGTTGACGAAGGCCCCATGGCGAGCAATGCCTCCGGGCGACTCGATGGTGACGATGCGAGATAGCCCCACGAGCTCGAAGAGCGTCGCCCATGCCACCACGAACGCGGAATAGACGACACCGGGACATGAGGACGGACGTGCCCGCACAGAGGACCATTCGGCTTCGTCGTCTCAACGCGAAGGAGGATCCAGGAGGAGCACGACGAGGACCCAAATGGCGCAAGGTTGACGAGGCCATCCGCGAGACCCATCCCAGGTCAGTCCGGGGAGGGAGACGGTGCTCGGATCCACCTCGCCCAGCCAAGGCACGCTGACGGTCTTCCGTGTCGGCGTCGCGATGCTGGTTGTGGTCGATGGCGCGCCGGCATCAGCGCTCCGCGCGGGGAAGGCGTCTGCCACAAGGGCGCGGAGCTGCACGTCCGTTTGTCCCTTCGCGTAGCCGGTGAAGCTCGCGTCGCCGAGCACGAAGGTCGGAATGCCCCGGCGGTGGCCTGAAGCCGCGTCATCGTCTCGATGAAGCGGCGCCGCCCGCCGGACGTGGTCGTGAACCTCGATCGCCTCGGCGCGAAGACTGGGGTTCCTCTCCGGCGAGGGTGTCGACGAGAGGCCGCGCCTCTTCGCAGTGGGGGCAGCCGACGCCCCAGAAGAACAGAAGCGTGAGCAGCGCGGACGCTTCGCGGGCCGAGCGCGGCGCACCGGAGTCGAAGGCATCGTCGAGCCGGCACATCGCCCACACCGCACCCCGCGTCAGGGCGCTTTCCGCGTGAGCGCCCACGCGGGTAACGCGAGAGCGCGAGCGCCACGATGAGCGCGGTGGCCAAGAGGCGCGCCACGCTACGGGCCCGCCGGTGCGCTTTCGCTCGACAAGCGACGTCGCCTCAGCGAGCCCGTGGTGACGCGACCGACGGACCGTTGAGGCTCGCAGCGTTCTCCGAGCATGCGGTCGACACCGGTCGCGACCTCTGACCCATGCGGCAGCGGCACGGCGTCGAGCTGCTCGGGGGTTCGTATTCGGAGGTCCATTTCAGCGCAGCTCGTCTCACGGTTGGCCTCAATGCTACCGGATTCGATGCGCGTATTGTCTCGTTCGATGGTGTGCGCCGATAATGGCGAACGATGGACGACGCGCTCAGACTCCTCCTCGACAAGGGCAACTTTGACGATGCGCTCGCTCTCGCGAGCAGGCGTCTTGCTGACGCCCGCGCCGGCGGTGATGACGCGATGCTCGCCGAAGCCCTCGTCACCGAGGCCCGCGCGCAGCTCGCCCATGGTGACCGTGACGATGCGGTGATGACGGTCGACGAGGCGATCTCGAGGGCGCGGCAGGCCTGCGGTCCGTCAGACGCACGCTACGCGGAGGCGCTGGAGCTCGGCGCCGAGGTGGCCGCGGCGGCGGGCATGCCCAACACCGCGGACGCCCGCTTCCGCGGTGCCCTCGAGGTCCTCGAAGGCGCCGGCGTTGGCGGAGAGCTCCTCGCCAGCACACTCTTCCATCACGGCCTCTTTCGCCGCTCCGACGGAGACATCGCCGGCGCCGTGCGTGCGTTCACCGAGGTCATCGAACGCGCAGGGACGACGACTCACGAGCAGCGATACAAGGCCATGGCGATGACGGAGCTTGGGGTCGTCGCCTTCGATGCGGGGCGAGCGGAGACGGCGCGTGCGTTCGGCGATCGCGCGCTCGAGATCTTCCTCGCGCTTCGCAAGGCCCGACGCGCCGAGGTCGCCGATGCGATGAGTCTCGTCGGACGCGCCGCCCTCGAGCAACAGGAGACCACGGTGGCCATCGAGTTCCTCGAGCCGGCGTGCGACATCTAGGCGGGTGCAAGGGGGACGTGCGCGCTCGACACGCGGCCGCGCTTCATCCGCTTGCGCTCGCACGCGCCGCCGTCGGGCGCACGGACGAGGCGAGGTCGGCGCTTCGAGCGGCCATCGATCTCTACCGTGAGGGAAGTCCCGAACGCCTCGAGCTCGAACAAGCGCTGCTCGAGCTTGCTCGCCGCGAGCCGCCGACGCGCTGATGCTGCGTCCTGGCTGACGCCGTAGCGCGCGCGAACTGAGCGCGCCGACGCCTACGGAATCGACGGCACCGGAAGCGCAGCCTGGCCGTAGAAGTTGCTGAACGACACGACGGCGCCAGTCGCGAGGCGCGCCATGCCGTAGAACTCACCGACGGCCACGTGGGTGGCATTCGAGATGCCTTGCACGGTGACGGGACCTCCGGACGACTTGTAAATTCCGTCGCTCCAGCACTTTACGGTGCCGCCCTGGAGCGCAGCGCATGCCTCGGCTTTCGTGGCGTGCTCCGGTACACGGCCCCAGAGGCTCCTCCGCCTCCCCGCCGCCTCCGCCGCCCCGGAACCGCCAGGACGCGCGCTTCGCCAATGCTCGCCATGTCGAGATCGACCGCATCGTCGACGACGCGCACGGGTGGCGAGAAGCCGACGGAACGCCTGGCGACACGTTGGGTTGGTAGCGCATACGGAAGCACTCGACGCCGCCGCCCACGAGCAGCACACAAACGCCAGCGCGGCTCGCGACGACCTTGCGGACCGGAGCGAGGCCAGCAACCGGCTGAGGAGCGGCCGTCACGTCAGCCTCGTAGAGCGACTTCCGCCAACAACGAAGCTCGCCGTTGGCGAACAACGCGCATCCAAAGTGACCGCCGACCGCGACGTCGAGCGCGCCTCCCGTAGAAGGCACGGGGGTCACGCTTCCAGCGGAGACTTGAAGCGCGCCCAGCCCAAGACTGAACGAGAGCCGCACGCAAGCGACGCCGCTCGGCTGGACCGCGCACAACGCTTGATCGCCAAGAGCGATGGCAGAGGCTCCGGCAAGTCCGGTCGGCACGTACGTTCGCGGCACCGCCGCGTCGGGGCAGAACGCGCCGAAGCACCCGAAAGACGGCGTACGACTGTCGCCGTCGCCACACGAGACCGCTCCCGTCGTTCGCGCGCGCTTGCAGGAGATTGCGTCTGCGTACCCCGAGACCACTTGCTCGGCGTCCGCGAGCGCGGAGTCTACGCTTGCGCCCTCGAGACCGCACTTCCAACCGCTGCCCACGCGGGCACAGAAGTTCGGTTTGTTGAACGCCGCCGAGAGCAGTTGCGCTCCAACGGCTCCGCCGCCACTGGAGGCTGCGGCGCCCTCAACGGCCGCATCGCCTCCCTTCGCGGCGTCTGCCATGCCGGCATCCTTCCGGCGCGCGCCGGCGTCACCTCGAGCGTCCGAAGACTCGGGCGAACCGGATTCATTGTCCGCACTCGTCTCGTCTGCCGTCGGCGCCGGCTCAAAACCGGGCGCAGTGCTGCAGTGAGCGACCGCAGACAAGAGCACCCACGACGACAGCCCGAGGATTTTTCGCTTCATGTGCCGCGGACCCTAGTCCGCGCAGCGCGCGAGACAATTGCCGGACGCGCCAACATCGATCCGCGGAGACAGCGCGCCGCCGGCTCACGATCGGCGAGCGCATCCCGTGGGTGGAACGATCATGGTGCGGCTGACGGGTGAGCGTTCGAAGGCACCACGGAGACCGATGCGAGATCGCGGCGGCCACGCGGGCCCGGCGAGCGGTCCGAGGTTTGCTCCTCGCGGGGGGTGGCTGCGGATATTTTGGAACGACTGACGCTCGAGGTCGGCGCAGGTCTTGGGCGCGAGCCGATTCGGTTGTCGAGCCTCGCTCGACGTCTAGGTGTCTCGGTGCGTTCGCTTCAGCGACGACTCCGCGAGCGGGGAACCACTTGGTCCGCGGTGCTCGACGGGGTTCGGTATCGCGCGGCCGTCGAGCTCATGACGTCACAGCCTCTCCCCCTCGACCAGGTCGCAGCGCGCCTGGGCTTTGGCGGCTCGCCGGCCCTCCATCGCGCGTTCCAACGCTGGACCGGGTCGTCGCCGCGCGCGTTCCAAAGAGGCGAGCTCGCGAGAAGCACCCTCGCGATGGTGGGCCGTCAGAAAGACGTCGGCCCGGCCTGCTTACGCGGACCGGGCCGTTGACCGCCATCGCGCCGCGCATGGCGACGCGGGCAGCGCCGCTTCATCAGGAGCGCGGGATCTTCAGGGCTTCGCGCTTCAGCGTGTTGTGGTTCTTGTGCATCGTCACGTTGTACGTGAACGCCGAGCCCTGCTCGCCGATGATCGCCGACCAGTGAAGGAAGAAGTACCAGAGGCGGTACATGCGCTCTCCGTACTTCTTCACGATGACGTCCTTGTTCGAAGCCCAGATGTCTCGCCAGGCGCGAAGCGTGCGGACGTAGTGAGGGCTCATGTTCTCGACGTCCGCGATCTCGAAGCCCGCCTTCTCAGCGGCGCGGAGCATCGACGAGAGCGGCAGGCTCGCGTCAGCGCCGGGGAAGATGTAGCGGTTCATGAAGAGGCCCCAGATCAGGTCCTCGGGCGCCAGCGTGAGCGCCGAGATCGGATTCTGCGGGTTGTAGAGGTTGCGGATGCCCGTCCACTGCAGGACGAACAAGCCGTCGTTCGCGAGGAGGTCGTGCACCTTCTCGAAGTAGGTGTCGAGGTTCTTGATGCCGACGTGCTCGACCATCTCGAGCGAGACGATCTTGTCGAACTTGCCCGTCACGTTGCGGTAGTCGCGCACTTCGACGCGCGCCTTGTCCTCGACGCCGTAGGCCTTGATGCGCTCGCGGCCGAAGGCGACCTGCTCCTCGGCGAGGCAGACACCGAGCGACTGGACGCCGCGCTCCTTGGCGGCGCGAGCAACGAAGGTTCCCCAGCCGCAGCCGATGTCGAGGAGCGTCTCGCCCGGCTTCAGCATGAGCTTGTCGCAGCAGTGGTCGATCTTCGCGTATTGCGCCTGCTCCAACTTGGTCTCGGGCGTCTGGAACCAGGCCGACGTGTAGACCATCGATTCGCCGAGGAACCAGTTGTAGAAGTCGTTGCCGCGGTTGTAGTTGTCGCCGACGACCCGCTTGTCTTGGTCCTTCGAGTGAATGAACACCTCGGGGATGAAGTTCGTCACGGCCCACTTCAGGTGCGAGTCCGTGATGCGGAACGACATCGTCTCGTTGCGCGCGTCGAAGAACGCGTTCCACTTGTCGCTCGGGATGTCGAGCTTGCCGTCGATGTAAGCTTCGTACACGTCGGACATGGGGACCTTCTTGCCGGTCCAGGCTTGGGCGAGCGAGCTGTCCGCGAACGTGACGTAATCGTGGATGTTGTTCATTTCGGCCGCGATGTAGCACTCGGAAGGGACGCGCTCAAGGCCTCGGGAGCATCTACCAACAGCCGAAGGCGCGAAGCCGTGTTTACGCCGTGACTTGGCCGATGGGGCCGCGCCTACAACGGGCGGCCGCTGTCTATTAAATACATGATATTACTACAATAGTTGCGTTTCATCCGACCGGGGGGGGCCCCAAGGCGCGGGGGCCCGGTGCGGGGCCCGACGAGCCATGAAAGGCTCCAGGCGTCGCGGAAGGACGAGGCCAAATCCTGTCGAATCTGGCCACGGCGGACGGACCGGTTGAAAGCCGTGTGAGCCGTTGCCCCGCCGGATTCGACGCGGGAGAGCCAACTTGCCTCTGACTTCGGCAAACCGGTCAGCGATGGGGCTCCCGCGACCTCTCCTCACGAACGGCACGGGCCCTGCTGCAACGTGTCGTGACGGCCAATCAAGGCCAAGCAAAAGAGGAAGTTCCAATGCGCGACAACGCCACATCCCACCTCGCAGCCGCACTCTCCGCCGCCACGCGCGATGCGACCGCAAGTCCGGCTGAGGGCTCGATGGTCGCCCTCGACGAAGCCGACCTCAATGAGGTCAGCGGCGGTGACCGATGGGGCGCCGAGGGCGGGGGCGGCGGCTGCGTCAGGGTGGGGATGTTCCTGGTCTGCCAGAGGTAGTTCTTCGAGCTGCGGCCAAGCGTTCGATCAATGGCGTCGTCTTTCAGGAGCTTGCTCATGCGAACAACGAGGATGACGCTCGCCGCCTTGACGGCCATGGGACTCGGCGCCGGGTGCAGTGCGAGCGAAGGCGACGAACCATCAACGAACGCGGGTTCGTCGGTGGCCCAATCGCTCGTCGACGGCGAGAGCGTGCTCGGGTGGTTTCCCGGGGTTGCCAACAGTTCTGGCGGCGTTGCCGGCTCCCCCCCCAGCGTCCTCTTCCGGGCCGGTTTGTTCGAGAAAGCCGATCTCGACGAGGTGCCGCTGAGCGCGCTCCAAGACGCGTTCACGGCGCGAAACGACGCGCTGAAGCCCGCCTTTCGGAAGGCGTTCGAGAAGTATCGCAACGGAACGCGCTCCGACGCGCACCCCGCCTGCCCCTCGCCGACCGCGCCGAACGTCGTCGTCAACGGCTACGCCAAACCTTACGAGTTCGCGCAGACGGAGTTTTTGGGCTGGCTCGCGGCGAACACGACGGCGAACACGACAGAGGCGGACTTCTTGTCCCCGGCGGCGCGACGCGTGAACACCTACCGCGGCAATCAAGAGTGTCCCCTCACGTCGACGGACAGCACGCTCACGCGAACCTTCGGCCAGCGTGTCCGCTTCGAGCAAGGCGCGATCCAGCTCACCACCGACAACGCCGTGAATCCTTGGCGATGGGTGGCTCCCATAAACTCCGTCCACCACCACGAGCAGCCGTCGCTCTACGTGGCGCTGCCGGTGCGCGACCCAACAACCAAAGAGAAGGTTCGAGCGCTCCTCGCGCGGAACTTGAAAGGCGACCTCAGCGAGCGAGTGATGCTCGACTACGAGGTCGACCTAACGGCCATCGACCTGCGAGCGACGATGGGCGAAAGCAGCGCGATCGCCGTCGTGGGCCCGGCGCCGGGCCAAGATCTCTTGAGCGCCACGTACCACAACACGCACAGGTTGCCAGACGAGCAAGACGAGCGGGTCCGCTTCAGCGAGTACCTCGACAAGCGCTTCGTGGCGCCGTCGCTCCAGGTGAGCGTGGCGGTCAATTGGCGCGAAACGCCCACCAGCTACCGACTCTCGGAGTTTCAGCTCATTGGCTTCAACTACCAGGCCGCTAAGATCTGGGGAGATCCGACGCCCAACCCAGACGTCAACCACTACGTGACGGAAGGCGGCGGCGCAGGTGCCTCTGCGTGGACCCGCGTGAGGGCGTCGGGCATGAAGTTGCCAACGCTGCAAAAGGAGGCGCCCCCCATCTTCGTGAGCGGCGGCGACGATCTCGAGCGCGGCGTGGGAGAGAGCTTCGACTTCACCGGACGGCTCGCTGGCACCGTCGATCTTTCCGCCTACTACTTGGCGTCGCACCAGCACTCGTTCTTTCCCGGCCTCCCCGACACCACGACGGCCGAGGACGAGCTCACGTGGATCGGCTTCATGTACGAGGCGCATGGGCCGATGAAGGTCGAGGCCACGGTGAGTCGCCTGAACGCGCGAGTCACGGGCATCGTGACTGGCACGTGTGGCTCCGGCCCCGACACCTGCGCCCTTGGCACCCGAGTCGACGTCACAGACACGAGCACCGCCCTGCGCTGGAGCTGCGTCGGCTCCTCGAGCGGGAGCACAGCGTCTTGCTCGTATCCAAAGAGCGGCGTTTGCGGCACCACTCTCAACGCGTGCCGAGGCGGCAAATTTTCGGACCTCTCGGACACGACCGCCAACTATCGCTGGCGTTGTCTTGGCATCGGCGGTGCCACCTCGGCGACGTGCTCCTTGCGCAAGGCAACCGTCAACGGTGTCTGCAGCGCCGCGCTCAACACTTGCACCTCCGGCGCCTTCGTCGACGTCACTGACACCGCGACTCAGGCCCTTGGGGTGCTCGCCCCCCCCCGCCCCCCTTTTTTTCTTCTCCCCCGCCGCGGGCAACCGACCCCGGTGTTGCGCGCGCGCTCAACACTTGCACCTCCGGCGCCTTCGTCGACGTCACCGACACCGCGACTCAGGCCCTCTGGAGCTGCGTCGGCTCCGGCACCAACGCCACGTCCGCTTCCTGCTCCTTGGCGCTCGTGAACTGGTTCTGGGTAAATCGGTCGGCCTCCGGCACAGACCACGACATCTCCTATCCCGGCTACGCGCCGGCCGGGTACGCCGTTGAAGGACCTGTGTTCGCGGCCGCCGACGTCGGCGGCGTCGGCATGCATGCGCTCTACAACTGCCAGATGGGCGCCAACAGGTTCGTGTCGCCGTCGTCGACGTGCGAAGGCCAGACCCGTGTGTCAGCAAGCCCCATCGGCTACGTGTTCACGCAGGCCGCCGCCGGGCGCACCCCCATCTACCGCTGCAACTACGCGGGCGATCATTTCGTCAGCACCAGCGCCACCTGCGAGGTTGGCGTGAGCCCCGAGGGCGTCCTCGGGTACTTCTGACGCGGTGGGCCCGCCGCACACGGGCCAACACCGAGCCTGTTCAATGAAGGCCGGTCCCTGCGCCCTTTCGATGACCGCCAGCCCATGAGAGCATTCTGCGATGCGGACGAGCGTGACGCTGCTGACCGCGATCGCGGTCATGATGACAGGCCCCGCGGCGAACGCGACGCAGGCCAAGACCACACCCGAGTGTGAGGGCGACGGGAAGTGTCCGGAGGGGGCGAAGGACACCGCCGGCGAATCCCCGAAAACGGTGGTGCGCTTCGGCGGCCTTCACCTTCTCGGCGGTCTTGGCGCGGGCACCGCGGGTGGCCTCGGCTTTCGTGCCTCAATCGAAGCGGGGCGGTCGTCGCGTTCGGGCCCGCCCCGCAGACGACGAGGGACGGCTGGTCGTACCGCCCAACGGAGGGACTCATCGCCGGGCTAGCGTGGTCCCAAGGGCTCGAACGATTGCGGGGCGAGGCCTACGGGGAATTCGGCTGGGCCACATCGAGCGGCTATGGCGGCCTTCTTCTCGTCGGAGGCCCCGCCGCTCGGCTCTTTCGCGACCTGGGCGGCGGAGTCAGCGGTCGCGCCTGTGCATGGGGAATGGCGATCGAACTGTGTCTTCGTGCGACGGGAACATTCCTCGGCGAGCCCGACGCGTCAGCGCTTGTCTTGCTCGGCCTCGGCATCAACTGAGGTCACGCCGAGCCAACTACACACGCCGCACGAGTGCGCCTCGCGTGATTCATCGACCGAAGCCGATGCCGACGAGCAGCGTGGTGAAACCGAGCTTCTCGGGATCGCTAAAGCCGGGCCGATAGCCGCCGAGGCTCGCGTCCGCCGTGATGCGCTCCCACCGACCGAACGCGTGGACCCCGCCTTCCTTCGACAAGGGCGCGAAGAGCTCGACCGACGTGTGGTCGCCGCCGACGAGCGAGACCGCGCATCCCGTCAGGGTCGGCATCAGGTTCTTGACGAGTCGCGCTTCTGCGCGAGCGCAAAACGGCACCTGGTACGCGAAGCCCGTGTTGATCTCGCCGGTGAACGCGAAGATTCCCCGCGCGCGCGCGCCGGCGAACAGCCCGACCTGCCGGATTCGCGCGCCGAGCAGCGCCGTGTAGTCGACGTCGAGCCGGAAGCCGAAGCCGCTCTGATCGGGACCGAGCACGTCATCCGAAGTTCGGCTCCCGAGACCGAGGGTCCCGCTCGCCGAGTCCAGGAACTGGAGCCCCGAGGGGCGGCCGTCGCCGAGGAGCGAGCCTTCGAGCCTCGCTGCGACCATGAACGTCGACTCCCCCTTGAGGGCGCCCGCCCCGCTGGGAATGTCCGCCGAGGCCAATGTGCCGAGGAGCAGCTCGCCCTTGAGCGTGCTCTCGTACCCGGCGTACCCGCCCCGCGACGCCGGCGACGGCGGCGTGTCCCGCGCCGGATCGCTCGTCGGACCGGGAGGAGAGTCCGCGTTGCGTGGCAGCGGGTCCATGCCGCGCAGGAAGGCGAGCATCCGGTCGCGGTCGAGGCCATAGCTCTCTCGTCAGCGCGGTCGCCCGCTGCGAACCGAGCAGCGCCGCGCTCGCGACGACCTCGTCACGGGCGGAGCCGGCGTCGCTGGGGCTCAACGCCGCGAGGAGAGCGTCACCACGACGCTCGAGTAGCTTCGCCACGACGCGGCGCCCGGACTTGGCGATGTCCTCGTCGAAGCGCGCGAGGACGGCCGCCGTCGAAAGCTTCGCATCGAAGCTCCGCCGGTCGCGCGTCTCGCGTCTCCCCTTGCGCGGTCGTACGCTTCGTCCTTCGCCGAGGTCGCGAGCGTCAACGCTGCTCGCTCTTCGCCGACGCCATCGAGGCGCGCGACGAGCGCGCCGCGGACCGACGCCTCGAACGTGCGGAACGTGTGCTTGTACGGCTCGACGCGCGGCGTGTCTTTGAAGGCCGGCACCTCGCGCGTGCGTGGGACCATGGTGGGCGTGCAGCGAACCTCGTTGCGGCACTGGTTGACGACGTACTGCGTGCCGCCTGCGGCGGTCACGACCGCAGGCGCGCAGAACGGGTACGAGTCGCACTTTGTCTCCTCGACGTAGACCGTCTCGAGCTTCGTCCCGGCCGGCTCGGTGACCCAGTACGTGGCCGACTCCTCGCGCACGTCGTCCTTCGCGCTCGACGCGCAGGACGCGCTGAGCGTCACGGAGAGCGGCAAGGTGCCGTCCGGTGGCGCGAGGGCCTTGTCGAGGGCCGCGGCGACGGGTCGGCATTCGGGCGGGCCCTCGAGCGCGAGGGTGACTCGCGGGGTCGCGGCGGCGGCGAGGGCCTTCGCCGGCGTGATCGGGCTAAGGGCGAAGTGCTCGGCGAGCGCGCGGTAGAGCGCCGACGTGAGGGGCTGGCCCTCCGCGAGGCGTGAACGCTCGCGGTAGTGGGCGCGGGCTTGCTCGCGGAGCGCCTTGGTGCGTGACGCGAACGCCGGCGGCAGGCCCGGGCTCGCGAGGATGCTCGACGCGAGCTCGTCGGCGGCCACAAACTTCCGCGCGCGCGCGAGGCTCTCGACGCGCTGCCAGCGAAGCTCGGAGGCGCGCTCGAGGAGCGAGCTAAGCATCGCGAGCTCGCGTCCGACATCACCGAAGGCGCCGAGCCTCGTGCGGAGCGCCTGGACGCGTAGCTGCGTCGCCTCCGGATCGAGCGGCTGACGCTCGAGCGCGCGGACCTCCTCCGCGAGGCTCTCTCTCTCTCGCCGCCGCTCCTTGCGCCACGCGTCGAGGAACGCTTCCTTGGCGGCTGCCTTGTCCCACGCCTCGGCGTCGTCGCCGTCGAGGGTGGTGCGGTAGGCGCCCATCGCCTCCTGGAACTTCCCCTCGGCGAGGTGCCGGTCGCCGCGGGAAAGGCCCGGGTCGCGGCACCCGGGCAGGACCATCGAGACCACCATCCCCCACGCCGCCGCGCGCCGCACAGCGCACGAGGTTAGCGGATCCGCGGGGGCAGGAACAGGCGGCGCGGCGCACGTGATAACGTCGGATGGGCATGAGGCGCCGCTGGACGATGGCCGCCGTGGGCGTCGCCCTCTCGGGCGTGGCCTGTCCGGCGCGTCTCACCCCGAGCGCTCCCTTCGCCGTCGACCCCTCCACCGAAGGAGCCGACGCGGCCACGGCCGACGAGGACGCGTTCGCCGGAGGCGACGCGCCGCTTCAAGACGACGGCGGGATCGACGCGGCCGTGACCGGCGAGCCAGGCCTGGCCGATCTGTTCTCCGGGGCCGCTCGCTTTCAGCCGGATAGCGAGGCTGAAACCATCGTCTTCGACTTTCCAAGCAATCGACCCAAGGTGTGGGATCAAAAGAAGGTCGTGGTCGCCCCCGACGGCGCGGGCGGTCTCTTCACCGTGACCCGTGGCATCGTGAGCGACGACGCTGGCGGCGAGCGCTTTGCGCTCTTTCGACTGCGCTCGAACGACGGCGTTCTGTTCACCGAGGACGGGGCGCTGTTCCAAGCGCAGAGCGATTGGAACCTCTACGACGCACACCTGACGAAGGACGAGAGCGGGGGCTGGTTGTTGACGATGGAGTGCGACGACGGCGTCCACGGGCCGTCGCTCTGCGTCTCGCGGTCATCGACTCCGCTAGTCACGTCGAGTTGGAGTCCACCCGTTCGCTTGGTGACGGCAGAGGCGGCGCCCGCGCGCTCCGCTTCGACGGGGCTCGCGCTCGTCTTCGGCGGCGTGAGGTTCGTGAAGTGGACCGTCGTCGACGACGGGCAGCAGCCTTGGATCGAAGGCACCGAATCGACCTCCGTGCGGGTTGCCCAGGTCGCGGACTTCCAGACGCCCCTTAGCGGCGCGGGCAGCGCAGGGCTGGGCGTCTTCACAGCCGACGGCGGCCCCTTCTGCACCGATCGATGGGACTGCAACAACCGCGACATCCAGGATTGGGCCGTCGAGGGTGGGGTCGTCTACGCGGCGTACAACGGCGGCAACTACTACCGATGCGAGCGCGTCGGGTTCGACTATGGCTCCAACGATTGGCATCTCGCGCTCGCGCGCGCGCCGTCGCCCATCGGGCCGTGGGAGGCGAGCGCGCCCATCATCTCCGCCCCCGTGAAGGACTACTGCTCCATCGCGTATCCGACGCTGGCGAAGATCGCGGGGCAGTGGTGGATGTACTACGCCACGTCGTCACCGACGGGGACCTTCGCCGCGGCTAGCAAGCGTGTCCGCCTCGGCTGGGCCAAACACGTCGCGGCCGGCCCTGCCGCCCCGTGCTCGGTCCGCCTCCCTGACGCTCTCACGTCGACGGATGTGGCGGCGTGGGTCGAGGCGGTCCACTGCCTCGCGGTGGACGCGGTCCCCGATGCAGCGACGATCGCCAGCGAGACGCAGGCGGTGACGTCTCAGGCGACGACGTTGCGGTCGATTCTTCGGGGACTCCTCGACAGTGCGGACTTCGCGGCCCGCTGGAAGGTCGGCAGCCTGAACGACGAGGCCTACGTCTTCCTGCTCTACGAGCTCTTCTTGCGGCGCCTGCCGAGCCCGACGGAGCGAACCCAGTGGACCACATCGCTGAGCGCGAAGTCGGCGACCCGGGCCGACCTCGCCGACAGCATCACCTCGTCGTCGGAGCTGGCGGTTCGGCTTCCATTCTTGGCGCCGTAGGGCCGCGTCGCTCTTTCAGCGCCGCGCTCCTTGCCGCGCGGGAGCGGTCTTTCGTCTTGAGTGGCCCAAGGCCGCCGACTTGGGTTAGACCTGTGCCCACGCGACGTTCGCCAGTTCAAACGGCGACGGTGAGGCGGTAGCCGCCCGCACCGATTGCTCGTCGCAGAGGAGACCTTCATGCAACTGCGCAACGCCCTCGTCAGCCTCGGCTCGTTCGTGTTCATCGGCGCGCTCATCGCGTGCTCCAGCTCGAGCGACAGCTCGAGCAGCGGGAGCGGCGCCGTCACGTGCCCCAAGGTGGGCGACAAAGCGTGTCCCAACGACCCGGCGGCGACGCAGGCTGTGGTCGACCTCTGCAACAAGTGCAGCGGACAAGCGAGCACCCTCGCGAAGTGCCAGGGGTCGTCGAGCTCCGCGGGAGCCGCCTCGTGCGACGCGAGCGGCAAGTCCTCGTCGTCTTCGACCTCAAGCACGCAGGTGAAGGACGAGTGCAAACAGGCGTTCTCGGAGTACTTCGCCTGCATCCTCGGCGGCACGGGCCTTAGCTTGGATGCCGGCGCAGGCGGCTGACGCGAACGCACGCGCGACGCGGCCCGGCGAGCGCAGAGGCGCCCGCCGCGGATGTTCTCAGGAGGCGGCTCGACACGTATCGTTCTCCCATGATCGACCTCGCGCGGCTCCTCGACGCGATCACGCTGAGCGGGACTGCCGACGAAGGAGCCGAGACCACGGGGCCAGAGGCTGAAGTCGGCGCGCAGCGGCGCGCCGATCGCGCCCGCTTCTTCGCGTGGCTCGACGCCTCGGCGAGCCCGGAGCTGACCGCGTGGAACCAGGCGATCCTCGGACGGAAGCTTCGCGCGGGCTATCACAACACCTTCTTCGCAGCGACCTGCCCTACGCTCGCTGAGGCGCTCGCCGTGAAACACGACGCGGCCCGCGCGGCACGCATACGCGGCCTGTTCCTTGGAACGAGCGCCATCCTCTTCGATCGTGAAGAGCTCTGGTTTGCGAGCTGGGGCGCCACCGACGAAGGCAAGAGCGTCGTGTTCGCCTCCCATCAAGATGAGCGCGACCTGTGGCCCGTCGCCCCGTCGATCGCGGACTTCGTCCTCGAGGAGCTGCGAACCGACAGCTACTTCGCCAGAGAGCCTTCCCATTGCCGCCCCTTCGCCGCCGAACCCAGCCGACTCGAAGGCGCGAAGCTTCCCGTTGGCTTCGATCCGACGGAGGTCGCCCCGCGACTCGATTGGATCGTCGCGCTGCTCTTCCCCGAGGGTGACTGGTACGGGATCGGAGACGGCATAGGTGCCGCGGCCACGTTCGCGCGCTTCGAGGACGAACGCGCGATCCTCGAGCGCGCGCCGCACCTCGTCCTATTGGCTGCTTCATCACCTGGTCTTCGGGAATCACGAGGCGCTCGCCGAGCTGATCTCCGGTGGGCCTCGAATCCGCGTATCCGCCGGCGCGTGAACTCGCGGCGCTCGCCAACGAGGTTCTCCAAGCCAAGCGAGACGCGCGCGCGCCGGTGACACCTTCATGGTGGGACGAAGCAGGAGTGACGCGCCTTCGCGCTGACGCCCTTCGCACGAGGCCAGCGCTCTTCGAACCGGCGGCGATGGCACGGACGGCATCGCTTCGACAAGAGCGCGAGGCGCTGCGAGCGCGCATCGCGGCAGCGCTTGAAGCGCAAGGCGGATCAGCAGGAGCGATGCTGGTGCGAGCGGTGCTCGAAGGCTCGACCCTCGAACAGGTCGACACCGAGGTCGTGCGCGACGCGGGGCCCGCCGATCCCGACGCCAACCTCGAAGAGCTGCTGCTCGCGAAGCGCGGCAACGCCCCCGGCGCAGCGATCTTGTTCGAGCAGGTTGCTCTGGACGCCGATGCCTCATCGGCAAAGCTCGCCGAGCTGGTGTTGGCGTTGGTCGCTACGGGCGAAGGCGGCGAAGAGCAGCTCGCCGTCGCCACCGTCCTCTGCGCGAGCGAGCCGTGGTCTCGCATCCGCGCGCGAATGGAAGCCTTCGGTCCGGCCGTCAACGCGGGGCGCTGGATGCGCCACGCGCTCTCGGCGGCGGCGCTCTTCGCGAAGGGCGATGAAGGCGCGACGGCCTTTCTGCACGCGGAGGCGGTTCGGTTTTTCTCGCAGCTCCCCGAGACGAACACGGCGACGACGGAGCTCGCGGCGCTGGCGCTGCTTCGGCGTCGCGATACGGCGGCGATCGCCGAGCTCGAGCGAACGCTCCGGGAGGCGCCGAGTCTCCACGGCGGCACGACGCGCGCGATGCTCAAGATCATGGCGGGAGAGGTGGCCTTCGCTGGCGCGCTCGAGGCCCTGGTCGCGCGAAATTTCGGACGAGACGCTGACGGGGAACCCGTCGTATATGCGGCGCGGTTCGCTGCGGCTGCGCCCGCCCGTGCCTCTCGGTTGTTCGAAGCGCGCACCGATGATGCTCCGCCCGCAAGGGCCGCCACGCTTGGGGCTCCTCACGGCGCGCCGGGATGACGCGTCAGCCCTCGCCGCGGCGAAGGCCCTCCTCGCAGCTCGATCCCAAAGGGAGCGCGTGAAGCCGGGGCGGCGCTGGCCCTCTTGCGAGTCGTTCACGAGGCGTCGATCCTGGCTTCTCGGAGGTCGCGCGCTTTCGGTCGAGCAAGGTGTCCAAGTACGTTGGTTCGGCGCTGACGACTTGGTTCGCGAAACACGGCGATTCCATCCTGTGAGGGGCGCGGGCTCGGTGCCCGAGTGACCGCGCGGCGCTCACGCGCGCAAGAGGGGCGTGGGCTCGGGCCACTGGCCGTGCTCGGAGAGCGGCACGAAACGCATCGTCGTGAACTCGTAGTGGAAGTCCCGCCGGACGCGCTCTTTCATCGCGTCGCGGTGGCCAGTGCCGTCGATCTCCGGTTGGCGACCGCGGACCATGCCGAGCATGTCCTCTTCGCTCCGCCAGACGCTGAAGGTCGAAAAGGTGTTGAACGGACGAAAGCTACGGCGGCGCGCACGACGCCGGGGTGATCGCGCACC
Source organism: Myxococcales bacterium (assembly GCA_016703425.1). NCBI lineage: Bacteria > Pseudomonadati > Myxococcota > Myxococcia > Myxococcales > Myxococcales bacterium. The sequence goes on along the minus strand of JADJCA010000020.1, from coordinate 5,595 downwards.
TGAGCCTCGACGGGTTTGCCCCAGCGCGCGAAGCGAAAACGTCTGGGACAACTTCAGGCGCGCGAAGGTTACGCCGACCACAGGCCCTTCGGGCTCTCTTGGCTCCGGGTAAGTCGTGGCGTCGTCGAGCCCCGCGTAGCTCCCCAACGCCGGTAGAAGCGCAGGCGTATGTGCCAGTGCGGCAGCGAACACGCGATAAGCGGGCGCCTCCAGGAAAGGCGCTCGAGGTCGGCCTCCGCCTCCCAGAACGCGAACATCACGAGCGACCCGAAGCGGTATCGGCCCGGCGACGCCACCGCGTGCCCCATCTTCATGGGCAAGAGGCACTCCGCGTGACGCAACCCGGGCACGCGACGCAGCGCGGAGGAGCTCAGCACCCGGGCGGCGACGCCGTAGACCGGCGCCTCTATGAGGTGGTAGCTGAAGATCTCCATCGTCCTCGGCGTGGAGTATTCCACGCCCACCCGCCGAGAGGTGCTCGCGCGATGTCCGAGCTCACCCTGCTCCGCGTTCTCTTGCTCCTGGCCATGGCCATGGGGCCGCTCGGCACGCATCGCTTCTTCTTCGCCGAGCAAAGCCGGCTTCGCGTCGGCGCGCACGTTTTGGCGCTCGCATGCGCGGCGCTCGGGCTCTTCCTGGACGCGCCGGTCCTCTGTGGGGCGTGGCTTCTCTTCTGCGCCGGGAGCTTCGCGCTCTTCCTCGGGGAGCGTGCGTCTCGAGAGGGCGCCGCGGCGCTCCGCTCCCCCGACGTGCTCGCGGCGAGCGTCCCCTTCCTCTTCAGCAACATCGCAGCGGTGTGGCTCGTCGGTGGGGCGAACGACCTTCGCATCCTCGGGTACGGGACAGCCTTCAGCTACTACGCCGCGCTTCACGGGAACGTGCTCGGCTGGATCCTAGTCGGCGCGCTGGCGGGCCTCGCCCAGCGAGGCGGTCCGGAGCGCCGCGTCTACCTCGCCTCGGTGCTCGTGTGCCTCGTCTCGTTCCTCTTGCTCGCGTTCGGCATCGACCAACTCCGCGCGCTCAAGCCGCTCGGCGTCGTTGGCCTCTCGCTCGCGCTGCCGGCCTCGCAGCTAGCGTTCTTGCGAAGCGTGTGGCCCACGCCATCGCACCGCCTTCGCACTCGGCTGCGTCAGCCTCGCAGGCCTCGTCTTCACGATGGGGCTCGCGTGGCACAACGAGCTCTCGATGCCGGCGTTCCTCGCCGTCGCTGGGCTCCGCGGCATGGTCTCGGTCCACGGCACGATCAACGCCCTCATCGTCGCGCCGTGCTTCCTAGCCGCCGTCAGGCTCGCCCCGGAGCTCAGAAGTTGAACCCGACCTGACGGTCAACGGCACGGCGCACGGCCGACGGCGCGCTAGAGCGCGCGGACCACGATCTTGTTGTCGATCGTGCACGCGACCGCATAGGTGTCCGTGCCCGGGACATGGGAAACGCTCCGTGGGTTGGCGCATCCCGTGAGCGTTACGGTCGTGTTGCTCACGACGCCCGCGCTGGCGTTGAGCACGACGACGTTGACGGTGCCGGCCGATGCATTCGCAACGACGGCGACGTAGTTGGCCCCGGTCTTCTTGATGTCGACACCTTGCGGCACGTTGCCCACCGCCACGTTGGTGATGTTCGCGACCGTGGCCGCGCCATTCCACGTAAAGACCGTCGCGTTGTTCGAGCCCGAGTTGGTGACGATGCACACCTGTTCCGAGCAGCGAATCATCCGCGGAGACTCGCCGGCGCTGCCGACGTGGGTGGCATCGGCAACCGTGCGGTCATGCACGAAGAGCTGCCCACCGGCACCGCCATCGGCGGGGACGGCGACCACGAGGCCCTGTTGCGTCACACTCGCCTGCGCGGCGCTCACGGAAGATGCGGACCCACTCCGCCCACCTTCAGGCGCACGGAGCTCGTGATGCTGCTGACGATGGCGCTCGCCCCCTGCATCGTAATGGCTGTAGCCAACCCGCGGATCGGCGCCACCGGTGTTGGCCGTGATGACGTGACCCGTCGGCGGAACCTGCGCCCGGGCCCACGGCGAGATCGGAGAACGCACCGTTGCACGGAAACGGCGGCAGGAGCTGCGAGAGGCCCCAATCGGTGGCGGCGGCGTTCCACGCGCTGTTTGCCTGCGTGGTGTTGTTGAAGAACTGGACGATGTCGTCGAGCTGCGTGCCGCCGTCGCCGAGGTTGATTCGCGTCTGATAGGCCACCGCGCCCCGCGGTTGTGACGCCGCCGTCAAGGAGGTACCCCGGAGCGCGCCGTCGGCAAGGGCGCGGAGCGTCACACCGCCAGAGGTCGACGCGACGACGACATGTTGAGTCGTCGTTCCTGCAATCCGACCGGCACCGCAAACACGGAGACCGGCGCTGATCGTGAAGCCACCGCCCGGCGACGCATCGGGAGGGCATCCGTCGGCGCATCGGTCGTGCCCGCATCGGTCGTTCCCGTATCGCCGCCGGCGCCCGTGTCGGCGCCGCCGTTGGCGTCGCTGCCTCCACCGCCCGGAGTCGCCACCGCCCTGTCGTTCCGTCGGCGGTCCCGAGTCTCCCGCAGGAGGCCCGGCGGCCTCGTCGTCACTGCAGTTCGCGATCGCAAGAGACCAAGACAGACGCCAAGGGCGCCCCAATGTGCACGACTACGTATCGCGACAGACTACGGACGGCGCTCGGCTTTACGCTCCCCCGAACGGGGGAGGTCACGCGTCGCAAAGGCGAAGCACGAGCTCCGCTCGCGTCGAGGCCCCAAAGCGCCGCGCGATGACCCGCACGTGCGTGCGCACCGTCTCGAGGCCAATCGAGAGCTCGGCGGCGATCTCGCCAAGCGTGTCGCCCCGGACCAAACACGCAGCGATGCGACGCTGCTGGCGAGGGGGGAGCTTCACTGCTGCGTTGAGCGGAGGACGGCGCGCTCCGGCGTCGTAGAAGAGGAGCAGCGTTTCGTCCTTGCCGTCGCGCAGCGAGGTCGCGATATCGACGCGCAGCCCGCCGATGCGGAACGTGCGACCGCGGCCTTCTCGCGTGGTGCGTTCCGACCTCGGATCGCAGGAGCGCCGCGAGTTCGGGGAGCTTGCGCCGACCGACGCCAAGGGTGCGCTCGAAGAGCGGGAGCGAGCGCGGGCTCCACTCGAAGTCGCCGTCAACGGGCCAAGCGTGCGCGTTGGCGGACCGGCGCGCCTCAGCGTCGTTGGCCGGGCCGTCGCTGTGGAGCGCGGCGAGGGCCGAACGCATCGCAAACGCCTTCGCAAGATGCGGCTCCATCATTCGGATCACGTTCGCTTCGACGCGGGAGAACTCAGGCGCGCCAGGCTGGCGATAGAAGACCATGAACAGCCGCGGCCCGAACGGATTGTGAATCGTCGTGATGCAGGCGTCGCCAAGGCCGAACCTCGCGAGGGCGGGTACGAGCGGGTTGTCCTCGGGCGTGACGCCATCGCGCACCGATCCAAAGATCGCTGTACGAGTGGCCGCTCGGGTGCGGCAACAGGATCTCGGCGGAATGATCGTGTTTGGCGTGGGCTTCGTGAAACTCGATCCACGGCAGGGGAACGCGGGTACGTACGCGCCCAAGGCCGAAACCCGAAGACCTGGGCGATGGCCCCGGAGCTCGCGCCCAGGGGCCTCTGCGTAACACGCGAGGAGCGCGTCGATACGCTCCGCAGCGAGCATGCCTCGCTCACAGAGATCGACCAGCTCGTCGAGCCGTTCTTTCGCCCCCGCGCCCCACCGCAAGGCGAGCGTACGGCCATCGCCAAGGCACCGCCCTACGATTTTGCGGGCCCCGGCCTCTGGTCGCATTGCGATCGAAGGCGCCTGCTGATTTGCCGCAGTTGCGGAATCTTGCAGCAAAATAGCATCCCCCTTCCGGGGGATGGTTGTGGCCCTTGCGCCCGGCGAGTCTCGATCTCAATGCACTCCCCCGACGCTCGAGCTTTGCCCTCGCTTTCGCGCTCATGATTCGCTCGCCCAGGCGTGCTCGAGCGACGATCCGGCGCCCGCAACACCCGGCGCCGATGCGGGCGGCGACGCCGAAGGTGATGCGGTCGTCACCGCCGATGCCTCTCCCAACAAGACTCCGCTCGCGTTCGTCGAAGCCAAGCCTGGCGTTCTCAGCGCGAAGGTGAAGGTCAACGCGGCATCCGGCGCGAGCCTCGAGCTGCCCGCCGGCGCGGTCTTCGACATTCCGCCCGGTGCGCTCGCACAAGACACCGAGCTCAGCATCGAGGTCCCAAAGGATCGGACGCGCGCGAGCCGCTTCCAGAGCTTTCGCTTCGAGCCCACGGCGACGGTCTTCTCGACTCCCGCCACGCTGCACGTGCCTTACGATCCCATCGACGGGCAGCAGCCGACGATCCGCGGTTGGTCCTCCGGCGACTTCAACCCCATGCGCGGGGCCCGCAGTGAGCTCACCGACCGCGAGCCCATGACCGTGACGGCGCGCGACTCCTCGGCGAACAAGATATCGTTCGAGGTAAAGCACTTCACGTTCTTCAACGTGCTCATACAAATCGACGAACTGCTCTATCTCGTGCCACACATCCCGGCGCGCAACCTCCGTCCCGGCGACATGTTGTTCGTGCTCACGTCCGCCGACAACGACAAGGGCCCGCACTCGGAACCCGGGCCACGTCGGAATCTTCCGGAGGCGGCGGCACACCGTGCGTCGGGGGACGAAAGACGAGGTCTACGAGTCGACGACCGTCTCCCAGGAGGAGATCAAGTCCGCGATCAAACGTCGCGACGACGCTCGCAAGAAAGGTCTGCCGGAGCAGCCGATCCCACAGTCCGGCGTTCGCAAGGCTTCGTTGCCCGGGTTCAAGACCGACTCCGGTCACTTTTATCTGGCGCTCGCCGACCGGGTGAAGGCAATCCGCTCTCTCCCGCCGAGCGCACGTCGGTGGTGGACTTCTGCAAGCAACAAGTCGGCAAGGGCTACAACATCATCGGCCAGGGCAACATCAACGAGAGCAGTTGAGTTGCGTCGGTCTTGCCGAAGCGGCCCACGACCTCATGGGCGTGGAAGCATGGGTGACGTTCGCGAAGCGTTCGGCGGCACGCCCATCGAGCTCTATTGGAACACCAAGCCCGTTGAGGAGGTCACGGTCGGTGCCGGCGAAACCTTCGAGATGATCGTCGCGGCGACCACCGTTCATCCGGCGTCGTTCTTTCCGACGCTGAATCCAGGCAGCACGTTCGTCACCGAAGGCTGGTATTGCGATGGCTTCCCTGCGGAACGGGAGCTGAAAAGCCGACCATCGACATCACGATCGAATCGGGCAAACCACTCAACGCTGCGCTCAACAAGTTCGGCTTCCGAAAGCAGTTCGTCTACTTCCCGACTCGAGCGAGGTCGGCAAGACGTACGACGTCGTCTTCAAGCTCACGGCCAACGTCGTCGCCGATGGCATCTTCGGGACCACGAGCTGGGGCACTCGGACAGCGACAAAGACGGTTCGCATCAACGTTGTCCCGTGCGCCTGCCCGAGCCGCCGGGCTGCTACCCGCTGACAGACCCGCTGGAGCAGCGAACCGCGTGCTCCGTCGGGGGCAAAGGCCAAGACCATGGCGACCACGTCCACGGTGCCCGTCACCGAACGCGGCTTGCA
>JADJCA010000019.1 GCA_016703425.1 Myxococcales bacterium | reverse complement strand
TCATGCTCATCATCGAGGCGCTCGCCGACGGCGGCGTCAAGATGGGCCTTCACCGCGACACGTCGCTCATGCTCGCGGCGCAGACCGTCTACGGCTCGGCCAAGCTCTTGCTCGAGACCGGCGAACATCCCGGGCGGCTGAAGGACCAATGACGAGCCCCGGCGGGACGGCCATCGCAGGCCTTCACACGCTCGAATCGGGAGCGCTACGCAAGACGCTCATCGACGCCGTTGAAACGGCCAGCCTCCGCGCGGCTCAGCTGGGCGAGCAGATGGCCGCGAAGATGCGGCGCGGCTGACGAAGGGCTCGGCGGCGCGCCCCTTGCGCTCCCGCCAGCAATAGAGACAATCCGCTGCCGCCTTCGCGGCGCGATCGAACGGGAACGGGAGTGGAGGCGAACGTGAACAAGCGAACGGTGATGGAGGTGATGGAGTCTAGGCGTCGCGTCACGCCTCGAGGCCAGCGCTCGGCCACAAGGTCGGCGGCACCTACCAAACGCTCTCGTGGAAGGACTACCGCGACAAGGTCCGGCTCTGCGCGCGCGGCTTCATGAAGCTCGGCCTCGAGCCGAAGCAGGGCGTCTCTATCATCGGTTTCAACTGCGTCGCGGGTGGTGGCCGACCTGGCGGCGATCTACGCCGGCGGGTTCCCGGCGGGCATCTACACGACCAACACCCCCGATCAGTGCCAATACATCGCCGACCACAGCGACTCGGCCGTGGTCGTCGTCGAGGACCAGGCGCAGCTCGCCAAGTTCCTTGCGGTCAGCGACCGTCTGCCGAAGGTCAAGGCGTTCGTCGTGATGCAGGGCAAGCCGCAGGCGGAAGGGCGTCTGCACCTTCGACCAGGTGCTCGAGCTCGGCCAGGACGTACCCGAAGCGGATCTCGAAGCGCGCATCGCTGCGCAGAAGCCCGACGACGTGTGCACGCTCATCTACACCTCGGGCACGACCGGTGAGCCCGAGGCGGTGATGATCAGCCACGACAACATCACCTTCGTGGCCGAGGCGGTGAAGACCCTCATCGACTTCAGCGACGAGACGGTTCCTCTGCTATTTGCCCCTCAGCCACATCGCCGAGCAGGTCGTGAGCATCCACGGGCCGATGGCGGCTGGAGGGTGCACGTATTTTGCCGAGAGCATGGAGAAGCTCGGCGACAACCTGCGCGAGGTTCGACCGCACTCCTTCGTCGGCGTCCCGCGGGTCTGGGAGAAGATCCAGGCCAAGATGGTCGACGCGGGGGCCAAGAACCCGCGCCTCAAGAAGAAGATTGCGGTTTGGGCGCGCAAGCAAGGTTTGGCCGGCGGTTACGCCGATCAAGGCGGGAGGGCCGGCCCCTGTTGTACGACGTGGCCAACGCCCTCGTCTTCTCGAAGGTGCGGGCCGCGCTCGGCCTCGATCGGTGTCGATTCGCCATCACGTCGGCGGCGCCCATTTCGCGGGGCACCCTCGAGTTCTTCCTCAGCCTCGGCATCCCGCTGATGGAAGTCTACGGGATGAGCGAATGCACCGGCCCCGCCACCTTGTCGCTCCCCAATCGCTACAAGACCGGGTCGGTGGGGACGGTCATTCCCCGGCACGGAGACCAAGATCGCCGAAGACGGCGAAATCTGCATGCGCGGTCGCCACGTCTTCAAGGGGTATTACAAGAACCCCACCGCCACCGCCGAAGCGCTCGACTCCGAAGGCTGGCTCCATTCCGGCGACATCGGTGAGTTCGACAAGGACGGCTTCTTGCGCATCACCGATCGCAAGAAAGATCTACTCATCACCGCGGAGAAGCACCTGGCGGCGCTCCTCACCATCGATCCCACGAAGCTCGAGGAGGCGCGCTGGCGGGCCGGCTCCGACGCCAAGACGCTCCCGAAGCGGCGAAGTGCGAGAGGCTCCACCGCTGGCTGCAGGGCGAGGTCGACGCGGTGAATCGCGATCTCGCGCGCGTGCAGGCCATCAAGAAGATCAAGATCCTCCCCGCAGAGCTGAGCGTCGAGACGGGCGAGCTCACGCCGACGATGAAGATCAAGCGCAAGGTCATCTACAAGAAGTACGAGGCCGAGATCCGCGCATTTTACGACGAGGCTTGACGCGCCCCTGGGCGTGCCGGGGAACGCTCGTCAAGCATCGTGGCCTATCCTTACCGATGCGCCGCGTCCGCCACGGTCGCCGAAATCGTCTTGGGCCGCCGACCAGCCATCGAAAAAGGAACGGCACCGAGGCGCCGCGCACGATGGGGGCCGCGATCGAGCGCGCGGCCCTCAGCGGATCGCGGAGTGGTCATCAACGGTGACGGAGGCAGCGCGACGGAGGCCGGTGACGCGACGAGTTCGCCGATCGATGCGACCACGGATGCGATCGGCGAGAGCGACGCGAGCAGCGTCGTCGCCACCGTCGGCAGCTTCTTCAGGGCCGACGGGCGATGCTGGGGCACGCCGATTCCGCTGGATCAGTTCTGGGGCGTGTCGCCCAACGCGCCGCCGGCGCGCGGCATCGCGTCGGTGCTTCAGATCTCCGTCTTCGATCGGCTCATCGGTCTTGGACCGACGAACGGAGATGCTCTACCGGCGCGCGGCCGGTCTGGCTGCCGCCTGCCCGGCCGATCGCAGTCGGTCTTTTCGACCTCGTTGGCGTCGTTCCCACATCGCCCTACCACGTGCGGGATCGGCACCGGCGGCGCGACCAAGGTCGGCATCCTGGCGCACGCTCAAGAATCCCACGGTCGACCTCTTTGACTACTCGAGCCGCGACGTGGTTGCGGCGGGGCCCGGTGGTGCCGGTGGCGTGGCCCCGGCGGCGGCGCGCGACCAAGACCGGCGACCAGGTGAAGGGACCTCGGCCCGCCCATGAAATCATCGTCGGCGCTGAGCTGGGCGCAGGTCGTGATTCGTCCGGCAGCGACGACGGGCTCGGCATCGGTGTCGCTGGCGGCTTGACCAATGGGCGACAAGGCAATAGTTCGCGTATTTTTTTAGGGAAGGCCGGCGCGCCGATCGCGAAGAAGTCATCCTCGCCGCGTTTAGCTAAGACGGCGTGATGAAGCCGACGCGCGCCCTACATCATTGCGTGATGCCCTGACGCATGGGGCCGATCCTCGAGGAGCGTGCCCTCAGCCCTTCGCCTCGAGCGCTTCCCAGCGCACGTAGAGTTCGGCCACGAGCTTCTTCTTCGCCTCTAGCGAGGCCGTGAGCTCGCGGAGGCGCTCGGGCCCTTCCTTGTAGAGGTTCGGATCGGACAGCGTCGTTTCGAGAGCGCCCATCTCGCGCTCCTCGGTCTCGATGCGCGCCGGAAGGGTTTCGAGCTCGCTTCGCTCCTTGTAAGAGAGCTTGCTCTTCGCGGCCTTCGCCTCCGGGGCGTCGGCCTTGGCCGAGGCCTTCGGCGCCACGCTCGCCTTGGCTTCCGCCTTTGCGTCGCGTTCGCCTTCGGCTGCTTGCTCCTTCTTGAGGCGCCGGTACGTCTCGTAGTTGCCCGGGTACCGCGTGACCCTTGCCATTGCCCTCGAAGACGAGGAGCGAGGTCGCGATGCGATCGAGGAAGAAGCGATCGTGGGTGACGACGATGGCCGAGCCGCCGAAGCTCACGAGCATCTCCTCGAGCGCGGCCAGCGTGTCGACGTCGAGATCGTTGGTCGGCTCGTCCAAGAGCACCAGGTTCGTCTTGGCTTGCAGCGTCTTCGCCAAAGCGGCTCGGGCGCGCTCGCCGCCGGAGAGCGACGCGACCTTTTGCCGCTGCGCGTGGCCGTCGAAGAGGAAACGCTCGAGGTAGGCGCGGGGCTCGAGCCTGACGCCGCCGATCTCGACGGCACCGCCTTCGCTCACGTTTTCAAAGACGGTCTTGTCGAGGTCGAGGCCGGTTCGCTCTTGGTCGAAGTAGGCGACCTTGGTGTTGGCGCCCTTCACCAACCGGCCGCGCGTGGCGGCGAGCTCGCCGACGACGGCGCGGAGGAGGCTCGTCTTGCCGGTGCCGTTGCGGCCCACGATGGCGACGCGCTCGCCTTCCGTGAGGAAGAGATCCAGCGACTCGATGAGGCGTTGGCCGCCGATGTCGAGGCCGAAGCCGTGGAGCTCGAGGACCGTCTTGCCGCTGCGGGCCTCTTCGATGGCGAGCTGAACGCTCTCGTCCTTCTTGCGAGGTACCGCGGCCTTCGCCGTCTCGGCCCGCTCGATGCGCGCCTTCTGCTTCGTGGTTCGCGCTTTGGGCTGCCGCGCGAGCCACTCGAGCTCACGACGAAGGAAATTCTGCCGGTTCGCCTCGGTGCGCTCCTCGAGCGCCATGCGCTCTGCCTTCGCCTCGAGGAACGTCTCGTAGCCGCCGTCGTACGCGGTGACCGTCCCGTCGTTGATTTCGAGCGTTCGCGAGCAGACGCGATCCAAAAGATACCGATCGTGGGTCACGAGCAAGACCGCGCCTCGGTAGCGCTTCTCGAGGTGCTCCTCGAGCCAGTCGATGGTCTCGACGTCGAGGTGGTTGGTCGGCTCGTCGAGGATGGCGAGATCCGGTGAGGCCACGAGGAGCCGCGCCAGGGCCACGCGCCTCCGCTCTCCGCCGCTCATGCTCGCGATGTCGCGGTCGATGTCTTTGACGCCGAGGTTGCCCAAGACCGCCTCGACCTCGTGCTCGCGCTCCCAGCCGCCGAGGCCTTCGATCTCGTGGGCCCACTTCGCTTGCTCGGCGAGGAGCGCGTCGTGATCGCCGGTGGCGCCCTCGAGCTTGCGCGTGACCTCTTGGTAAGCGGCGCGGACCTTCGCCCAGGCGGCGAGGCCTTCGGCGACGATCCGGCGCGGCGTCTCGCCGGCGGTAAGCTCCGGCACTTGCTCCAAGAGGCCGACGCTGGCGCCACGACGCACGGCGATTTCGCCACGATCGGGCGGCTCGAGGCCCGCGAGGATGCGTACGAGCGTCGACTTGCCGGTGCCGTTTCTGCCAATGAGCCCAACGCGCTCGCCGCTCCGAAGCGTGAACGTCACGGACTTGAGGACGGTTCGCGCGCCGTAGGACTTCTCGACGTCGCGGGCAGAAAGAACCGGCACGGCGCGCACCTTAGTGCGGCGCTCGTGCTTGCGCGAGCTGGAAAGGCGCGAAACGGGCGGTGATTGTTGCGCTGCAACATGAGCCTTGACGCCGCGGCGCCCCTCGCCGATTCCCCTTTTGCCATGGTCCAGCGCATCGACATCGTTCCGCCCACTCAAGAGCGTTTTGGCAACCCGACTCCGCTCGGTCTGCTCGGCCTCGCGATCGCTTGCGGAGCGCTCTTGCCCATCGCCTTCGGTTGGGTCGCGCCGGCACACTTCACGGCGGCGCTCAAGACGGCGGCCGTCTTCAGCTTGCTCTTCGGCGGAGGCTGCCAGCTCGTGGCGGGGCTCATGCTCTTCGGCAACAAGAACGTCTACGGCGGGACCGTCTTTACGGCCTTCTCGTTCAACTGGGCCGTCACCGCGTGGAGCCTCTGGAGCGTCGCCAACGGGCAGACGCCCGATCACACGACGGCGCTCGCCACCGAGGTGGTGCTCCTCGTGATCTTCCTCTTTCTCACCTACGGCTTCGGCTTCTTCGCCAAGTTGCTCTTCTTGTTCCTCCTCGACGTCGACCTGCTCTTCGTCTTCCGCATCGTTCGCAGCGCGACGCACACGCGCGCCATGGACATGCCCATCGCGCTCGCGACGCTGGCCCTGCTCGGCATCAGCCTTTGGATCGCCCTCGGCTCGCTGCTCAATCCGCTCGCCGGCAAGGTGCTCTTTCCCATCGGCGCGCCGCTCTTCGCGGCGCCCAAGAAGGAGTCGTTCGACTGGTCCGTGCGGCGCGCGATCTTCGACGTCCTCTACGCCCACTGGCAAAAGAGCGCCTTTCGCGAGATGAGCCTCGAGGCGCTCTCGAGCGCAACGAAAGACAAGGTGGGCGGCAAAGATCTGACGCCCGACCTCTATTACCTGTCGGAGTTCGGCTACGTGAAGCTCACGGCGCCCGACGGCGATCCGCACGGCGTCCTTAGCGCGCGACTCACGGCGCAGGGCATCGACATCCACGAGCAGTGGGTTTTGCACAAGTACGCGCCGGCGGGGCCGCTCGCGCACTGAGGCTGAGCGCCGCGCCTGTCTACACCGAGCCCCGAGCGCGCCCACGCGCGCGCGTGCGGCTCAGTGCCCGATCCAAAACGCGGTGTCGGCGAAGACGTAGAACGTCCCGGCGTCGCCGAGGCAGAGCTCGGGGAGCAGGTCTTCGGTGAACTGGCCGAGGAAGTCGGTCTCGTAGGCGTCTTTGGCGAAGTGAATGACCTGGCCGCCGAGGTGATCGTTGTTCATGAGCTCGGCGCGCAGCGCGGCGACGCGTGCCTCCTTCGTCTTCGCGTGCGCGACGGCGAACTCGCGGAGCATGGCGCGGAGCTTCTTCCGGTCGTCTTCGCGTGTCGCGGGCGCGTCCAACGAGTTGAAGTCGAAGGCGCCCACCGTTTCGAGCTTTGCTGCGTCGAAGGCCGTTACAGGGACGTCGATGGCGATCAGGTCGAAGGGTGTCCGGGGCGGGTCGTCTACGTCGGGGCCTTTCCAATCGCCCTTCTTGAGATCGCTCTCGGAGAGCGCCACGACGGCCGTCTCTTTGGTGCCAGGACGAGACGCGTCGTTGTCTTCGTGGTCGGCCATGAACACCGCGAAGGCGCGCGCCTCGGCGAACCGGGGAAGCGCCGCAGCTCGGGTGTTCGTTCGAGATCGATCGTCAAGAGATGGTGCATGAAGGCGCCCTCGAAGGTGGGCCGTGTTGTCTCGTCGACGCCAATCGGCGGACCGCCGGCGAGGAGCAACGAGCCGGGTTTGGGCCGCGGTCCGTCCTTCGGAACAATCAGCCACACGCGCTCGGTCTTCGCCGCCGGGTCGTCTTCGCACGCGAGCTCTGCGAGGACGGCGATGGCCGCGTGCTCTCGGGGAAGCTTTTCGAGCGGGACGGACGGTGCGCGGGGATTCTCGTGGCTCATTTTCTTCTCCTCGCGATGGGTCCTCGCGACGGCGGGGCGCGGAACGTACCCCGCGGCGTGCTCGCGAGGGGCTTTTTCGCGCACACGTGCGCGTGCGCCGCCCTTCCGGACCGGGAAGGAACGGCGCCGCTGTCGCGTAAGAGACCACCATGGCAGCATGGCTTTCTTCTCGCGGCACCGAGCTCGGTGCGACACTCCTCGCGCTCTCGGTCGCGGCGTGCAGCAGCGCGCCCGTGGGGACGGAGCGTCAGGCGAACACCGCCGCGCCTGCTGCGGCCGCCGCCGCTGAAGAGCCCGCCGCGAGTGACGCAGGTGCGCTGCCCGACGTGCAAGCCTCAAGCGACGACGCGGCGGTCGCGTCGCCCGACGCCGGTTGGCCCGACTGCGCGTCGCAACCGGCCAACGTGCCGACGCGGACCATTGCCGAGATCTGGGAGGCCAACGCGAAGACGCCGGAGGCCGCGTGGCTCGACGGTGTCTTCGTCACTGGCGTCTCGCGCGGTGGCTGCGTCGCGGGCCAAGCGTGTCACTTCTACGTGCAGGCCGAGCAAAGCTTCGCGTCGCTTGCCGACGGCGCCCACAAGGCCATCAAGGTCTTTGTGTCGGCGAAGGCGGCGCAACACTTCGCCGGCGTCTCCGTGGGCGACAGCGTCAACGTCATGGGCTGGGGCCTACGCTACACCGCGGGCGGACAGAACGAGCTCCTCGTGCAGGTGTCGAGCGCCCTGCCGGGCTGTTTCCAGAAGGTCGGCACGGGCGTGGTGACGCCGATTCCGGTCGCGCTCGGGGATCTCACGCTCGACAACTACGAGACGTACGGTCCGTTGCTCGTCAAGGCCACGAAGCTCTCCGGCAAGGCCTCGGCGGCGCCCGATGAGACCTTTGGCCTCTACCCCACGAGCTTCAGCGGCACGTTCCCCGATGGCGGAACAGACATCGTGAGCCTCTCGCCGTTCTTTCTGCCCGGCGGCGCCTTCTCGGCAGATGTCGTCAGCGCGTCGAAGGTGAACGCCTTCGAGAGCATCACCGGCGTCTTTGGAGTGTTCTCTCCGTCGCCCGCGAAGACCTACTTGGAGCTGTGTCCCCGGGCGCCGTCGGATCTCGTGAAGTGACGAGACGCCGCGTCAGCGGCGTGCGCGGCAATCCGAGGAAGAACGAGTGCGCGCTAGCGGGCGGCGTCCCGTGCGGCGATGACGGACCGGGTCAGCGCGGTCGTGGCTTTGCCGAAGCGCCCGGAGGGCTCGAGTGATGCCTCCGCTTCTTGCGTGCGTCCGGCTCCTTTTGCTCGAACGACCTCGGCGGCGACACGGTGAAACTCCGTGTGCGCGTCGACGATGGCCTTCGCGTGCTCCTTCGGAAGCTCTGCGCTCGACGTGGCAAGCCATTTTCCGAATTCGCAAGCGTCGTTGCGCTCCACCACCGACGCGTCGAGCTCGACCTCTCCGGCCATGAACTGCCTGAACCGCGCCTTCCAGTTGGCGTGAGCAGCAATGGCTTTCGTGCAGGCTTCGTGGCAGGACATGTTCACCTCCGGAAAGGGGAACGGCGCCGGCCCCGAGAACTTGAGCCGCCTACTTGACGAGGCCCTTGGTCACGCAGCCAAGTTGCACGTCGACGGCGCCGCCCGCGATCGAGCGGACACGCTCGCAGCTCGCCGCGCACAGCTCGATGGTCGTCGGGGCGTTGATGTCGTCGTAGCGCCAGCCGTTGGGATCGGCGCAGGTCGCGTCGTAGCTCAAGATCTCCGGCGGTGTGCCTCCCACGGAACTGGACGACGCCAAGGCCACGTTTACCTCCTTCGGCGAGAGCGCCTTGCCGTCGGGGGCCTTCGGCAGCGGCATGCGGCACGAGACGGCTTTGCCGCGAATGGCGCCGAGCGCCTTCACGAACTCGTCGCTCGTCTGCTGCGGGTTCGCGAGGTCGACCATGATGGCTTGGCCCGTGCCACCGGCCTTCGCCATGTCGGCGAGAAACGTGAGGTCTGCACCGACTCCAACGACGTAGGTCTTCACGTTGGCGGCCTCGGCCTTCAAGCGATCGACGACCTCGTCGAAGCTGCCGCAGTCGCTTGGGCTTCCGTCGGTGACCAGAACGACGGCCGACTCCTCCGATGGGAACTGCGCTTTCAGCTCCTTCGCGTAGTCGATGGCGCCGGTGACGGCTGGCAAGGTCGGCGTTCCGCCGAGCGGCTGGTGCGCGTTGAACGAGGTGATGAAGGGCCCCGGGTTCGGCAGCGCCGTCAGCGGCACCTCGGGCGTCTTGTAGGACTTGGCTTCGCACCAGTCTTTGTCGAGCGGAAAGTATTGGAGCGAGGCGCGGATGCCGCTCGAGGCGGCGTCGGCGAAGAATCGCTTCATGCCGTTGGTGATCGGATTCCAGCGCGCGGCTTTGGTGAAGCCAAAGATGGCGCCGTGGGCCTCGTCGCCCATGCTGCCCGATTGGTCGAACATGAAGACCAGGTTCACCGGCTGGAGCTTGGCTTCGGTGCGCGCCGTGACGCAGGTCGCGAAGCCTCCCGCGTCGGCGAACGTGGAGGCTCCACCGTCGGCCTGCGCCGAGGCGGTGCGTGGCGATTCGTCTCGTCCGCTTGAGCAGGCGAAGGCGGTCGCGACGAGCGCGGGGAGGAGCGCGGACGAGAGCGGCTTTTTCACGACCCGACAGTAGACCGCGACGGCGTCCCCGCCAGTCGAGCCAGCCGCAGTATCGATTTAGACCAGTGTCTATGCCGCGACGCGCATCAATAGTCCGCGATCTTCGCGGCGAAGTCGGGCCGGTCGACGAAGGGGTTCCGGTTCTTTTGGTAGGTCTCGATGGCGTCGTTGCGCGCCTGCTCGACGGCGTCGGGCGCATCGCTGTCGTGCCATGAACGAAGCGCGGACTCTTCGAAGGCCTCGATGGAGAGGCTGTAGCGGACGGCGAAGTAGAAGAGCGCGCGAGCCACATCGCCGCGTCGGACGGGTCGGACCTCGAAGACCTCTTCCACACCGCCCAAGAGCGGTCCCTTGCGCGAGCCGCCGTTGTCGTACGCGCAGGCGCTCGTGCAGCTTGTGGCTGCGAAGGGGAGGTTGCCGCGCGCGTTGTTGGCGAGCTCGTCGACGGGGAAGAGGTGGTGCAGATCGCTTCGAGCCGGCTCGCTGCCAGCGCCGAGGCTCTGCGGCCACGTGTGCTCGGTGTTGAAGCCGTTGGGCGTGCGCGTGCCGTCGGGCGCGGCCTTCTTGCCCGTGTAGACGCACTCGAGCATGCCGCCGGTGAGATCGAAGTTGCCGGTTACGCCGAGCATGACGTCGCGCGCGCCGTCGTACCCGAGTGACGTATGCCCGCTGATGAGCGTCTTGAGCGCCG
Source organism: Myxococcales bacterium (assembly GCA_016703425.1). NCBI lineage: Bacteria > Pseudomonadati > Myxococcota > Myxococcia > Myxococcales > Myxococcales bacterium. The sequence goes on along the minus strand of JADJCA010000019.1, from coordinate 6,998 downwards.
TCCGAAAGGCGGGCCCCGAGAGCCCCTCGATGGCCGCGTAACCACCGCCGTCGAAGCTCGACGGTGCGTCAAACGACGAACCGTCCTTGGACGCGCTGCCGTCGCGGAGGCCACCGTCGCCAGTGCTCGCGTCGGTCGACGTCTCGCTCGGGCTTCCTCGGCCGCGTCGACGCGTGAGGGACGGGGAGCCGGCGTGATGTCGGCGCTGCCGCACGCCACCGCCAACGCGAGCCACGCCAACGCCCCAAGGCCAATTACTGCGCGCACTGGCTCAGGCTAGCACCGTGCACCAAACCGGCGACCGGGCATTTGGTGTTCGGTGCGTCGCTCCGCATTCCGCGCGCGCGTTGCCGCTGTGCCCTCGATGCGATCAGGGTCGCCGGCCCTTCGCCCACTCGTGCGAGTCGCCCGCAATCATCGGTGCGCAACGGTCCAGCCGGGACCGACGCCCAGCTCGTAGTCGGCGCGAAGTCTCTCTCCGTCCCGCAGCACGATGCGTTCGCAGCGGCCGAAGGATGTGCAGAGGTCGTAGGTGCCCGGCTCGGCCGCGACCTCGTAGAAACCGTCGTTGCCGGAGCTGCGAATCGCGTATGGGGAGGAGCCGCCCGCCGGAGCCCTTAGCTGGAGCTCAAGCGCCAGTGGCGTGGCTGCGCAGGGCGCGCTGCAGACGTCGTCGAGCCGTGTGACGACGCCGTAGACGCCGTGCGCAATCGTGATTCGTGCGGCCGGATTCGTCTCAGCCTCTTTTGACTGCGGGTTGACGCCGCACCCGATGGCGAGCAGTGGGGCGAAGATCGATGCGACGAGAAAACGGAGGTATGCATGGTCGTCGGCTTCGCAGGACTCGTGCCGGACCGGGCACACCTGATCTGCGTGTCCGTGAGAGGTGATGCAACAGGCGCCGTCTGATCGCGTCGTCCGACTGTGCCATGCGGCGCAACGATTGCTGCCGAGGAAAGAAGGTTGGGGGCGGTCGCGTGCCAGAGCGCTGGCTCCTCCTTGCGTCACTGGGTGCGTGGGGCGGCCACACGTCCGCGCAGAGGCGCCGACGTGCGTTGGCCCGCGTGATGAACCTTCAAATCGGCGCGCCAAGCACAAAAACCTGACGCCTTGGGAGGCTCGCCGGGCACTAGGTTGGCTAGGCCACGAACCCCCCCAGGAGGTTTCCCATGAAGACCCTCGCACCTTTGCCCTCGCAACGTTGTCGCTCATGATCGCCGCTTGTTCTTCTGCGGACTCGGACTCAGGTCCATCGGAACCGTCGCAAGATCCGCAAATTGAGGTCGAAGGGAACGTTGCACCGCAGAGAAACCCCATCGGTCCGGGCTTCATCGAGTAGTTCGACGCCGAGACCACTGACGGCGCTCCGCGCCCGCGCCTCGACGCGCTCCCGTCGCAAACCCAGTGGGTTAGACTCCCTCGCCCATGACGACGCCGCCGACGCCCGAACCCTTCAAGGTGTGGACCGACGGCGTTCGCGGCTCGCGCTACCTGCACGGTACGAAGGCCGACCTCAAGCCGGGCGACTTGATCGAGGCGGGGCGCGCATCAAACTTCGGTGAACGAAACGCCGCCGCCTTCGTGTACCTGACGGAGACGTTGGACGCCGCCACCTGGGGCGCGGAGCTGGCGGTTGGCGATGGGCGCGGCCGCATCTACATCGTCGAACCGACGGGCCCCATCGAGGACGACCCGAACCTCACGGACAAGAAGTTCCCTGGCAACCCGACGAGATCGTACCGCACGCGGGAACCGCTTCGGGTCACGGGAGAACTCTCCGACTGGAAGGGGCACTCGTCGGAACAGGTCCAGGCGATGAAGGACGGTCTCGCGCGGCTCGCGGCGCAGGGCATCACCGCCATCGAAGACTAGCGGTCCTCCAAGCCAAGACGCGTCCCAACGCGAGGGCCGCGCCCTCGTGCCCGTCGATCACTTGCCGCAGAAGAGCGCGACGTAAGCCTTCGCGCGCTCTTCAAACGTCCCTTCGACGCACACGGTCGCTGCGTCCGGTAAGTCGCCTTCCAGGCAGCGGGTTGCCGCGTCGTTGTGCGACGCACACGCGTCGTTGTCGGCTTCCGCAAAACACTCCCTCCGTGCGTTGAGGGCTTTCGAATCGTTCTTTGGCACCGGACAGTTGGCCGCGCACGCTGTGTTCGTGCACTCGCGTTGCGCTTGGAGCTTTGCGCCGCACCCGGCAGCCGACACATTGCTCGTCGCGTGCGCGATGCATCCGGACAGGTTGAGCTCCAGGAGGGAGCCTTCGCGGACCACCATCGGGCCGTAGACGCTAGGGGCTGGCTCTTGGTTATCGCACGACACGCGGGTGCCGTTCTCGTTGGCGGTCAAGAACTTGTCGCAATCGGCGAGGTTGGCGCTCAGGTCGAACAGGCAAGCTGCCAGCTTTGCTGATCTGGCTCGCGTCGCACACACCTTGTTTGGTTGGGCTAGGCGGGACCCACTTCGGCGTGAAGCTCGACATGTCGTCGGGCGCGCAGCTCTTCGTCGGCGACGACGTCCGCGCGTCGGGTGTCGCGGCGTTGGAAGTGCCGCCGTCCTGATCCGCCGGCACAACCCCGGCGTCACGAGGGACATCGGCAAGCGGGTTGAAGCGGCGCTGCACGCCGTGCCAGAGACGATCGCGAGCATGGAGGCGAAACGATTGAACGTGGAGGAACTCATGCGCGCGCGCGGAGCGCAACGTTCGTGCCTTACGGCGATCGCGGCTTGCTCGCGGATTCGGCATCACGAGCGGTGCGCGTGGTGACGCGGTGCACGACCTCACCGTTACGAATGCGCGAATGCCGTGCGCGAACAGGGGTGATCACGCGCCGCCAAAGTCTCGCCTGGCACACGGCGGCACACGGGGCCGCGTGGCTAAGTCCACGGGACGCCACGATCTCGCTCTGGCATCGCCTTCGCAGCGGCAGGCCCATGCACTCCGCTCGTGTCCTCACGATCTCATCGGTCGCGGTTAGCTTTGCCGGTGCGCTGTCCGGCTGCAGCGGGCAAGGTGGCGCCTCACCCGGGCGAGCCCGGCCAGCTCATGGACAACGGCTCGAGTCTGACGACCCCACGGGCCGGAGCCAAGCGCGGCCAGGCGGTGGCGCCGACAGCGCAGATGCCAGCGCGAGCATGGCGACGGCACCCGGGGCAGCCGCAAGCGAGAGCGCCTCCAAGGACGCGAGCCGCGCCATCGAAGAGGCCGACATCATCAAGGTTGAGGGCACGCACCTCTACGCGCTCTCGCGCTACGGCGGCCTTTCCATCGTCGACGTATCGAATCCGGACGCTGCGAGTCGTGGGGCAAGCGCACCGAAGGCACGCCCTTCGAGATGTACGTCCGCGGTGGGAAGGTCCACCTCATGCTCAACGAATCGAGCCGATACGTCCGCTCCTCGGGCGGCGCGGGCGCGGCCATGGTTGGGCAGTGGATCCAGACCAGCGCCGTCAGCGTCCTCGACGTGACGAACCCGGCGGCCATCGTCGAGGTGGCCCAATACGACGTGCCCGGCAGCATCGCCGACTCGCGCCTCGTCGGCGACGTGCTGTACCTCGTCACCCAGAGAACGGCTACTGCTGGGGCTGCCAGCAGCCGGCGACCATCGTCTCGAGCTTCAAGCGGCCGGGCCCCCAGGTCACGAGGTCGCTTCCTCGCCTTCCTGGGCAACACGTACCGTGGCGTCGCAGCGTGAGCGCGACAAACCAGCGCATGTACATCGCTGGCCCGGAATGCAGCTGGAACGGCCAGGGGCAGAGCCGGTTCGGTGATCCAGGTCGTCGACATCTCCGACGCCGGCGGCAAGCTCGTGAAGGGCGCCGACGTGGCGGTCGCCGGGCAGATCCAGAGTCGCTGGCAGATGGACGAGCACGCCGGGGGGCTTGCGCGTCGTGAGCCAGTTCCGGCCGGCCGGGGGCGTGGCCAGCAACCCGAAGGTCCAGACCTTCACCGTCACGAGCGCGACCGATGACGCCGCTCGGATCGACGGAGCTCGTGCTTCCGAAGCCGGAGTTGCTCCAAAGCGTGCGCTTCGACGGCGCGCGCGCGCTACGCGATCACCTCCGAGCGGACGGACCCGCTCTTCACCATCGACCTTTCGAATCCGGCGCCCCAGCAAGCCGGCGAGCTCGAGATGCCCGGTGGATCTTCCACATGGAGCCGCGCGGCGATCGCCTCGTGGGCTTCGGCTACGACGGCCAGGCCGCGACGCGCCGCTGGCCGTGTCGCTCTTCGACGTCTCGAACCTGGCGACCCACGATGATCAAGCGCGTCACCTTTCGGCTCCGGCTGGAGCCAGCTCGGAGGATCAAGATCGCGTCCACAAGGCGGTGCGCGTCGTCGACGACGAGGGGCTCATTCTCGTTCCGTTTGCGAGCTACGGCTCGGAGCGGTTCGACGGCGGTCCGGCCTGAGAGCGGGATTCAGCTCATCGACTACTCGCGCGACGCGCTCGCGCTGCGGGCCTCGCGCCCCAATACATGGCATGCCGCGGCGCGCCATGGTCCACGGCGGTCGCCTGTCGCGATGAGCGATCGCCCGGTGACGAGCTTCGACATCACGGCGCGTGACCCGCCGGTCAAGAAGCACGAGATCGACCTCGCGAACCCTTCGTATCGAACCGCCGAAGTCCACGCACCATCGCGACCATCACCAACGACTGGTGGACCGGCGCCGTGACGCTGTCGCTCGTTCCAAGACCGACCCCGACGACGCCAAACGGCGCGGGGCGAGTCTCTCTCGAGGTCGCTCGCCCAAGACGCAGGCCTACTGCGCGGCCCTTCGAGCTGGACCGCGTGGTACCAGGCCCGCCTGTTCGCCGAAGCGAACTTCGTCCGTCACGGTGCCGGTTTACGACCACCTCGCACCTAGGCGGTTCGAGCAAGCGTGGCAGCCAAGCTCATCGTCGCAGCCATCGACGCGACCAACCCAGCCGCCATGACCATCGCCGGCGACCAGTTGAGCTCGCCGACCAGCGCCTCGAACGGCTACTACGGCGTTACGGGTTCTGGGACGGTTACGGCTACTACTCGCATTACAACGGGCGGTTGTCGGCTCGTGGCGAAGGCGTCGTCGACGGCACCCGGCTCGCGTACCTCGAGGCCGAGAATACGTGCCGCGCCCGGCGATCTCGCGGCGCCCACCCGCACCGCCGACACTCAAGATCAACCGCCGCTCGTGGTGGACTTCGCCGACCCACGCCTCGCCCACGGCTCATGCGCCGCTCGACCTCGGCGAGAGCCTCGGCTCGTCCCCGCTCGTGGTGTCGAACGGTGTCGTTCATACGTCTCGCTGGCTCCGTCGACCAAGACGCCGGGCAAGGTGCGCTTCACGTCGACCGGGTGCGCCTCGGCGACGCCGTGCCCCAGCGGCTCGTCCCTGATGTGCCGGGCTCGCTCGTCTCGATGGACGGGCTCACGGGTCGCCTTCTCACCACCGACTACTCGGTCTCTCCCGTCCAGCGAAGGACTACGCGGATTGCCAATGGCCGGGCTCGCGCGCCTTCTTCCCGACTACCTGAGGGAAGGCTTGCGTGACAGTAACGCGGGCTTTCGCTCTCGGACGTCTCGGCAGCCTCGGTCACCCTGCGCATGCACGCTCACGCCGGCCGCGCAAACTTCTCCGGCGTCACGGCGGCGGAGGATCGCTGTACGTCGCGCTCCGCTTCGTCTGCCAGCTACTCGACGTGTTCCAACAGCTTGGGCGGCTCGCCGATGTCCCCCGCTCCGTGAGCCGGGGGCCTGCCATGGGCCATCAGGGGCAGCGACGGCGCCTTCGCCATCGTAAAGCTCGCTCGACGGCGGCGCGGTGGCCCGTGTTGGCTCGCGGCTCGAAGTTTTGATGTACACGGATTCGGGCCTGACGATCTACGACGCAAGACGAAGGGCCGACGGTCGCCGCCGCCATCACGCTCCGCGGCTACGGCCGTCCCACGTGCTGATGACCGGCACGCAGGCCGTTTGCTCGCTCGGAATGGGGCCTGCAGTCGGTCACGGTACTGAATGAGTCACGCAGGCCTACGCCGGCGTGACGTCGACCTCGTGGGTCGTCGATTCGACGTCGAACGCCTCGGGTAGGTCCAGCTTCCACACCGCTTCCCGCAAACACGCTTCCACAACCCGTCTCGCGCTGGCGTGTGCACGATACGCGCGTCTACGTCGACGATCTCCACCGACGTCGTCTCGAGGGTCAATTGCGTACCGCCGCGTGCTGTCAGGAGACTTGGCGAGCGGCGTTCGAGGAGCGCGTCTTGAGGAGCTTCGTGATCGACGTCGCGACGGTCAAAGACCGACGTCGCGCCCATCGGATCGACGGGCTCTTCGTGCGGAAGCCTTCGCCCGCACCACTCCTCCTCGAGGCCGTCGGTCGACGGCCGGACGCCAGGCTCGATCGCCAGGTGGCTCGTCACCGGTGAGACGGCGCCCCCTGAACGCCAACGCCGTCATCTCTGCCGGGGCGGAGCTCTTGCAGGACGACGGGCCGGACGCGAGAAGCGCCGCCGGGCGCCACGCCTCCGCCGGCTCGGCGCAGGTCCAAAGTCGCGTTGAAGTCGACCAGAGCATGCCGTCGATGGTGAGCTCTTCGCCTCGAGGCGTCGACGGACCAAGCTTCCAGGCCCTGCCCTTCGTGCAGGGCGCCGTCCGTCAGGGGGTGCGAGCGGCGTCTCCGGGCGGAAATCGACGCCGTCGATAGTGACCGGTGGCGCTCGAGCGCCTCCGTGGCCGCGCGCGACGCCAAGTCGACGCGATCCGGGTCAGGACGCCTGCCAATAGACACCGCCGGTCGCCTGCGGGAGGCGCGCCCGCGTGGAGTCGTCATCGCGCGACGGCGACGCCTACCGTCGCTGACGGTTGCGACGTGGACGATGGCGTCGCTCTTGCGCTTGGTGAGGCGAGGGAAGCGCGTCACGTCGAAGGCGCTGTGCGCGTTCGAAGATCAGAAGACGGGGAGGAGGCGCTTGGCCCGCTCGGTCGCGCCGAGAGCGCGTCCGCCTCGGCGAGCG
>JADJCA010000018.1 GCA_016703425.1 Myxococcales bacterium | reverse complement strand
CCGCTCGGTCTGCTCGGCCTCGCGATCGCTTACAGGAGCGCTCTCGCCTATCGCCTTCCGGTTGTGGGTGCGCTTTGGCACACTTCACGGCGGCGCGCAAGACGGCGGCCATGTCTTCAGCTTGCTCTTCGGCGGAGGCTGCCGGCTCGTGGCGGCTCCATGCTCTTCGGCAACAAGAACGTCTACGGCGGGACCCCGTCTTTACGGCCTTCTCGTTCAACTGGGCCGTCACCGCGTGGGCCCTGGAACGTCGCCAACGGGCAGACGCCCGATCCACGGCGATTTGGCGCTCGCCACCGAGGTGGTGCGCCCTGTGATCTTCCTCTTTCTCACCTACGGCTTCGGCTTCTTCGCCAAGTTGCTCTTCTTGTTCCTCCTCGGAGTCGTCGACCTGCTCTTCGTCTTCCGCACCAGTTCGCAGCGCGACGCGCTCACGCGCGTGCCATGGACATGCCCATCGCGCTCGCGACGCTGGCCCTGCTCGGCATCAGCCTTTGGATCGCTCTCGCCTCGCTGCTCAATCCGCTCGCCGGCAAGGTGCTCTTCCCATCGGCGCCGCTCTTCGCGGCGCTTGAAGAAGGAGCTCGTTCGACTGGTCCGTGCGGCGCGCGATCTTCGACATCCTCTACGCCCACTGGCAAAGAGCGCCTTTCGCGAGATGCATTCCTCGAGGCGCTCTCGAGCGCAACGAAAGGCCAAGGTGGGCGGCAAAGATCTGACGCCTGAACCTCTATTCCCGTCGGAGTTCGGCTACGTGAAGCTCACGGCGCCCGACGGCGATCCGCACGGCGTCCTTGGCGCGCGACTCACGGCGCAGGGCATCGACATCCACGAGCAGTGGGTTTTTGCACAAGTACGCGCCGGCGGGCCGCTCGCGCATTGAGGCTGGAGCGCCGCGCCTGTCTGCACCAGATCCCCGAGCGCCCCCACGCGCGTGCTGCTCAGTGCCCGATCCAAAACGCGGTGTCGGCGAAGACGTAGAACGTCCCGGCGTCGCCGAGGCAGAGCTCGGGGAGCAGGTCTTCCCGGTAACTGGCGGAGGAAGTCGGTCTCAGAAAGCGTCTTTGGCGAAGTGAATGACCTGGCGCCGAGGTGATCGTTGTTCATGAAATCGGCGCGCAGCGCGGCGACGCGCCTCCTTCGTCTTCGCGTGCGCGACGGCGAACTCGCGGAGCATGGCGCGGAGCTTCTTCCGGTCGTCTTGCGTGTCGCGGGCGCGTCCAACGAGTTGAAGTCGAAGGCGCCCACCGTTTCCGAGCTTTGCTGCGTCGAAGGCCGTTACAGGGACGTCGATGGCGATCAGGTCGAAGGGTGTCCGGGAGGGTCGTCTACGTCGGGGCCTTCCAATCGCCCTTCTTGAGATCGCTCTCGGAGAGACGCCACGACGGCCGTCTCTTTGGGCCAGGACGGGAGACGCGTCGTTGTCTCGTGGTCGGCCATGAACACCGCGAAGGCGCGCGCCTCGGCGAACCGGGGAAGCGCCGCAGCTCGGGTGTTCGTTCGGGATCGATCGTCGAAGAGATGGTGCATGAAGGCGCCCTCGAAGGTGGGCCGTGTTGTCTCGTCGACGCCAATCGGCGGACCGCCGGCGAGGAGCAACGGGCCGGGGTTTGGGCCGCGGTCCGTCCTTCGGAACAGATCAGCCACACGCGCTCGGTCTTCGCCGCCGGGTCGTCTTCGCACCGCGAGCCTCTGCGAGGACGGCGATGGCGCGTGCTCTCGGGGCTTTTCGAGCGGGACGGACGGTGCGCGGGGATTCCCGTGGCTCATTTTTCTTCTCCTCGCGATGGGTCCTCGCGACGGCGGGGCGCGGAACGTACCCGCGGCGTGCTCACAAGGAGGCTTTTCGCGCAACATGCCGTGCGCGTGCGCCGCCCTTCCGACCGGGAAGGAACGGCGCCGCTGTCGCGTAAGAGACCACCATGGCATCAAGGCTTTCTCGCGGCACCGAGTTCGGCGCGACGCTCCTCGCGTTCTCGGTCGGGCGTGCAGCAGCGCGCCTGTGAGGACGGAGCGTCAGGCGAACACGGCCGCGCCTGCGGCCGCCGTTGACGCTGAAGAGCCCGCCGCGAGCGATGCCGGCGCGCGGCCGGACCGCAAGCCTCGAGCGATGACGCGGCGGTCGCGTCGCCCGACGCCGGTTGGCCCGACTGCGCGTCGCAACCGGCCAACGTGCCGACGCGGACCATTGCCGGGATTTGGGAGGCCAACGCGAAGACGCCGGAGGCCGCGTGGCTCGACGGTGTCTTCGTCACTGGCGTCTCGCGCGGTGGCTGCTGCGTCGCGGGCCAAGCGTGTCACTTCTACGTGCAGGCCGAGTAAAGCTTCGCGTCGTTTGCCGACGGCGCCCCCAGGGCCATCGAGGTCTTTGTGTCGGCGAAGGCGGCGCAACACTTCGCCGGCGTCTCCGTGGGCGACAGCGTCAACGTCATGGGCTGGGGACTACGCCGCACCGCGGGCGGACAGAACGAGCTCCTCGTGCAGGGTGTCGAGCGCCCTGCCGGGCTGTTTCCAGAGGGTCGGCACGGGCGTGGTGACGCCGATTCCGTCGCATTTGGGGATCCGCCCGCTCGACAACTGCCAGACGTACGCGGTCAGTTGCTCGTCAGGCCCTGAAGCTCTCCGGCAAGGCCTCGGCGGCGCCCGATGAGACCTTTGGCCTCTACCCCACGAGCTTCAGCGGCACGTTCCCCGATGGCGGAACAGACATCGTGAGCCTCTCGCCGTTCTTTCTGCCCGGCGGCGCCTTCTCGGCAGATGTCGTCAGCGCGTCGAAGGTGAACGCCTTCGAGAGCATCACCGGCGTCTTTGGAGTGTTCTCTCCGTCGCCCGCGAAGACCTACTTGGAGCTGTGCCCGCGCGCGGCGTCCGACCTCGTGAAGTGACGACGCCGCGTCAAGCATCGTGCGCGGCAATCCGAGGAAGAACCAGTGCGCGCTAGCGGGCGGCATCCCGTGCGGCGATGACGACCGGGTCAGCGCGGTCGTGGCTTTGCCGAAGCGCCCGAGGGACTGGGTGATGCCTCCGCTTCTTGCAAAGTGCGTCCGGCTCCTTTTGCCTCGAACGACCTCGGGCGGCGACACGGTGAAACTCCGTGTGCGCGTCGTTGACGGCCTTCGCGTGCTCCTTCGAGGCTTGCGCTTGACGTGTCAATCCATTTTCCGAATTCGCAAGCGTCGTTGCGGCTCCACCACCGTTGCGTTGAGCTCGACCTCTCCGGCCATGAACTGCCTGGAAACCGCGCCTTCCAGTTGGCGTGAGCAGCAATGGCTTTCGTGCGGGCTTCGTGACAGGACATGTTCACCTCCGAAAGGAAACGGCGCGGCCCCTGAGAACTTGGGCCGCCTACCCGACGGGGCCCTGGTCACGCAGCCAGGTTGCACGTCGACGGCGCCGCCCGCGATCGAGCGGACACGCTCGCAGCCTGCCGCGCACAGCTCGATGGTCGTCGGGGCGTTGATGTCGTCATGTAGCGCCACCCGTTGGGATCGGCGCAGGTCGCGTCGTAGCTCAAGATTTCCGGCGGTGTGCCTCCCACGGAACTGGACGACGCCAAGGCCACGTTAACCTCCTTCGGCGAGAGCGCCTTGCCGTCGGGGCCTTCCGGCAGCGGCATGCGGCACGAGACGGCTTTGCCGCGAATGGCGCCGAGCGCCTTCACGAACTCGTCGCTCGTCTGCTGGGTTCGCGAGGTCGACCATGATGGCTTGGCCCGTGCCACTGGCCTTCGCCATGTCGGCGAGAAACGTGAGGTCTCTGCACCGACTCTCAACGACGTAGGTCTTCACGTTGGCGGCCTCGGCCTTCAAGCGACCGACGACCTCGCCGAAGCTGCCGCAGTCGCTTGGGCTTCCGTCGGTGACCAGAACGACGGCCGACTCCTCCGATGGGAACTGCGCTTTCAGCTCCTTCGCGTAGTCGATGGCGCCGGTGACGGCTGGCAAGGTCGCGGCGTTCCGCCGAGCGGCTGATGCGCGTTGAACGAGGTGATGAAGGGTCGGGTTTGGCAGCGCCGTCAGCGGCACCTCGGGCGTCTTGTAGGCCTTGGCTTCGCACCAGTCTTTCGAGCGGAAAGTATTGAGCGAGGCGCGGACGCTGCTCGAGGCGGCGTCGGCGAAGAATCGCTTCATGCCGTTGGTGATCGGATTCCAGCGCGGCTTTGGTGAAGCCAAAGATGGCGCCGTGGGCCTCGTCGCCTGCTGCCCGATTGGTCGAACATGCAGACCAGGTTCACCGGCTGAGCTTGGCTTGGTGCGCGCGTGACGCGGTCGCGAAGCCTCCCGCGTCGGCGAACGTGGAGGCTCCACCGTCGGCCTGCGCCGAGGCGGTGCGTGGCGGTTCGTCTCGTCCGCTTGAGCAGGCGGAAGGCGGTCGCGACGAGCGCGGGGAGGAGCGCGGACGAGAGCGGCTTTTCGACCCGACAGTAGACCGCGACGGCGTCCCCGCCAGTCGAGCCAGCCGCAGTATCGATGACCAGTGTCTATGCCGCGACGCGCATCAATGGTCCGCCGATCTCGCGGCGAAGTCGGGCCGGTCGACGAAGGGGTTCCGGTTCTTTTGGTAGGTCTCGATGGCGTCGTTGCGCGCCTGCTCGACGGCGTCAGGCGCATCGCTGTCGTGCCACGAGCGAAGCGCGGTCTCTTCGAAGGCCTCGATGGACTGGTCGTACCGAACGGCGAAGTAGAAGAGTGCGCGAGCCAAATCGCCGCGTCGGACGGGTCGGACCTCGAAGACCTCTTCCACGCCCGCCCAAGAGCGGTCCCTTGCGCGAGCCGCCGTTGTCGTACGCGCAGGCGCTGGTGCAGCTTGTGGCTGCGAAGGGAGGTTGCCGCGCGCGTTGTTGGCGAGCTCGTCGACGGGGGAGAGGTGGTGCAGATCGCTTCGAGCCGGCTCGCTGCCAGCGCCGAGGCTCTGCGGCCCGTGTGCTCGGTGTTGAAGCCGTTGGGCGTGCGCGTGCCGTCGGGCGCGGCCTTCTTGCCCGTGTAGACGCACTCGAGCATGCCGCCGGTGAGATCGAAGTTGCCGGTTACGCCGAGCATGACGTCGCGCGCGCCGTCGTACCCGAGTGACGTATGCCCGCTGATGAGCGTCTTGAGCGCCGTCCGAAAGGCGGGCCCCGAGAGCCCCTCGATGGCCGCGTAACCACCGCCGTCGAAGCTCGACGGTGCGTCAAACGACGAACCGTCCTTGGACGCGCTGCCGTCGCGGAGGCCACCGTCGCCAGTGCTCGCGTCAGTCGACGTCTCGCTCGGAGCTTCCTCGGCCGCGTCGACGCGTGAGGGGACGGGAGCCGGCGTGATGTCGGCGGTGCCGCACGCCACCGCCAACGCGAGCCACGCCAACGCCCCAAGGCCAATTACTGCGCGCACTCGCTCAGGCTAGCACCGTGCCCCAAACCGGCGACCGGGCATTTGGTGTTCGGTGCGTCGCTCCGCATTCCGCGCGCCCGTTGCCGCTGTGCCCTCGATGCGATCCGGGTAGGCGGTCCTTCGCGCACTCGCGCGAGTTGCCCGCAATCATCGCTGCGCAACGGTCCAGCCGGGACCGACGCCCAGCTCGTAGTCGGCGCGAAGTCTCTCTCCGTCCCGCAGCACGATGCGTTCGCAGCGGCCGAAGGATGTGCAGAGATCGTAGGTGCCCGGCTCGGCCGCGACCTCGTAGAAACCGTCGTTGCCGGAGCTGCGAATCGCGTATGGGGAGGAGCCGCCCGCCGGAGCCCTTGGCTGGAGCTCGGGCGCCAGTGGCGTGGCTGCGCAGGGCGCGCTGCAGACGTCGTCGAGGCGTGACGACGCCGTAGACGCCGTGCGCAATCGTGATTCGTGCGGCCGGATTCGTCTCAGCCTCTTTTGACTGCGGGTTGACGCCGCACCCGATGGCGAGCAGTGGGGCGAAGATCGAGGCGACGAGAAAACGTGAGGTATGCATGGTCGTCGGCTTCGCAGGACTCATGCCGGACTGGGCACACGGTATCCGCGTGTCCGTGAGAGGTGACGCAACAGATGGGTCTGATCGCGTCGTCCGACTGTGCCATGCGGCGCAACGATGGCTGCCGAGGAAAGAAGGTTGGGGGCGGTCGCGTGCCAGAGCGCTGGCTCCTCCTTGCGTCACTGGGTGCGTGGGGCGGCCACACGTCCGCGCAGAGGCGCCGACGTGCGTTGGCCCGCGTGATGAACCTTCAAATCGGCGCGCCAAGCACAAAAACCTGACGCCTTGGGAGGCTCGCCGGGCACTAGGTTGGCTAGGCCACGAACCCCCCCAGGAGGTTTCCCATGAAGACCCTCGCACCCTTTGCCCTCGCAACGTTGTCGCTCATGATCGCCGCTTGTTCTTCTGCGGACTCGGACTCAGGTCCATCGGAACCGTCGCAAGATCCGCAAATTGAGGTCGAAGGGAACGTTGCACCGCAGAGAAACCCCATCGGTCCGGGCTTCATCGAGTAGTTCGACGCCGAGACCACTGACGGCGCTCCGCGCCCCGCGCCTCGACGCGCTCCCGTCGCAAACCCAGTGGGTTAGACTCCCTCGCCCATGACGACGCCGCCGACGCCCGAACCCTTCAAGGTGTGGACCGACGGCGTTCGCGGCTCGCGCTACCTGCACGGTACGAAGGCCGACCTCAGCCGGGCGACTTGATCGAGGCGGGGCGCGCATCAAACTTCGGTGAACGAAACGCCGCCGCCTTCGTGTACCTGACGGAGACGTTGGACGCCGCCACCTGGGGCGCGGAGCTGGCGGTTGGCGATGGGCGCGGCCGCATCTACATCGTCGAACCGACGGGCCCCATCGAGGACGACCCGAACCTCACGGACAAGAAGTTCCCTGGCAACCCAACGAGGTCGTACCGCACGCGGGAACCCCTTCGCGTCACAGGAGAGCTCGCCGACTGGAAGGGACACTCGCCGAAACAAATCCAGGCGATGAAGGACGGCCTCGCGCGTCTCGCCGCGCAGGGCATCACGGCCATCGAAGACTGACGCGCATTCGCCTACGCGCGACGCGCTGCGGCGCGCGCCCATCGATCACTTGCCGCAGAAGAGCGCGACGTAAGCCTTCGCGCGCTCTTCAAAGGTCCCTTCGAGGCACACGGTCGCTGCGTCCGGTAAGTCGCCTTCCAGGCAGCGGGTTGCCGCGTCGTTGTGCGACGCACACGCGTCGTTGTCGGCTTCCGCAAAACACTCCCTCCGTGCGTTGAGGGCTTTCGAATCGTCTTTTGGCACCGGACAGTTGGCCGCGCACGCTGTGTTCGTGCACTCGCGTTGCGCTTGGAGCTTTGCGCCGCATCCGGCAGCCGACACATTGCTCGTCGCGTGCGCGATGCATCCGGACAGGTTGAGCTCCAGGAGGGAGCCTTCGCGGACCACCATCGGGCCGTAGACGCTAGGGGCTGGCTCTTGCGTTATCGCGCACGACACGCAGGTGCCGTTCTCGTTGGCGGTCAAGAACTTGTCGCAATCGGCGAGGTTGGCGCTCGGGTCGAACAGGCAAGCTGCCAGCTTGCTGATCTGGCTCGCGTCGCACACACCTTGTTTGGTTGGGCTAGGCGGGACCCACTTCGGCGTGAAGCTCGACATGTCGTCGGGCGCGCAGCTCTTCGTCGGCGACGACGTCCGCGCGTCGGGTGTCGCGGCGTTGGAAGCGCCGCCGTCCTGGTCCGCCGGCACAACCCCGGCGTCACGAGGGACATCGGCTAGCGGGTTGGAAGCGGCGCTGCACGCCGTGCCAGAGACGATCGCGCAGAGCATGGAGGCGAAACGATTGAACGTGGAGGAACTCATGCGCGCGCGGAGCGCAACGTTCGTGCCTTACGGCGATCGCGGGTTGCTCGCGGATTCGGCATCACGAGCGGTGCGCGTGGTGACGCGGTGCACGACCTCACCGTTACGAATGCGCGAATGCCGTGCGCGAACAGGGGCGATCGCGAGCGACGCACCCGGCCAGGACGGCCGACGATCTGCTCAGTCGTCCAAGGTCCAGCGCGCAGAGGTGAGGTCGGCTGCGTCGCCTCCGCCGTCGCTCACCGTGACGACCGCAGCGCAACGGAGGACGGGCGTTTCGAAGCAGCCGTCGCTCTTGCGAGCCCCTTGCCCGGGGTACTGGCAGCGAAGGCCAACGTTCGGGCAAGGCGAGCCCCAGACGGAATCCGCGTAGCCGAATGGGCACCCCGCCTCGTTCTCGATGTTCGGGTAAGCGCAGGGGCCCGGTCCACTGCCTCCACCCATGGTGCTCGAGTCGCAGTTCGGCACGGAGTCGTGGCGCCACTCGAGGCAGCCGTTGGCGTCTCGCTCTCTGCGCCAGTTGGTGGTGCACGGGAAGTCACAAGCCCGCCCGCAACTGCGCGAGCCGCCGAGGGCCATGCAGCCCGACACCGCGGGGCTGATGGGGCAGCAGCCGTTCTCGTCTTTGCCTTGGGCGTCGGGGCCGGCGTCGAGGGCCGCCGTGGACTCTGCGGCAACGGCGCCGCAGGCGGTGAGGAGAAGCGAAACGACGAGGCGGGCGACGATGTGCTGCATGCACGCGTCTCCGCAATGCTCGGACCAAGGCGACGTGCGCGGGTCTCCACACGAATCCCCCAAAGGGGGTGCCGCCATGTGCCCGACGGGATCCGGGGATCGGCGGATGGAAATCGTCACGTCCAAACGCTCCACACCGGCGCTCGCGCTGACGGACTTCGTGCGCGCCGCCAAAGTCTCGCCTGGCACACGGCGGCACACGGGGCCGCGTGGCTAAGTCCACGGGACGCCACGATCTCGCTCTGGCATCGCCTTCGCAGCGGCAGGCCCATGCACTCCGCTCGTGTCCTCACGATCCTCACATCGGTCGCGGTTAGCTTTGCCGGTGCGCTGTCCGGCTGCAGCGGGCAAGGTGGCGCCTCTCACCCGGGCGAGCCCGGCCAGCTCATGGACAACGGCTTCGAGTCTGACGACCCCACGGGCCGGAGCCAAGCGCGGGCCAGCGGTGGCGCCGACAGCGCAGATGCCAGCGCGAGCATGGCGACGGCACCCGGGGCAGCCGCAAGCGAGAGCGCCTCCAAGGACGCGAGCCGCGCCATCGAAGAGGCCGACATCATCAAGGTTGAGGGCACGCACCTCTACGCGCTCTCGCGCTACGGCGGCCTTTCCATCGTCGACGTATCGAATCCGGACGCGCTGCGAGTCGTGGGGCGCAAGCGCACCGAAGGCACGCCGTTCGAGATGTACGTCCGCGGTGGGAAGGTCCACCTCATGCTCAACGAATCGAGCCGATACGTCCGCTCCTCGGGCGGCGCGGGCGCGGCCATGGTTGGGCAGTGGATCCAGACCAGCGCCGTCAGCGTCCTCGACGTGACGAACCCGGCGGCCATCGTCGAAGTGACCCAATACGACGTGCCCGGCAGCATCGCCGACTCGCGCCTCGTCGGCGACGTGCTCTACCTCGTCACCCACGAGAACGGCTACTGCTGGAGCTGCCAGCAGCAGCCGGCGACCATCGTCTCGAGCTTCAACGTGGCCGGGCCCCAGGTCACGAGGGTCGCTTCCCTCGCCTTCCCGGGCAACACGTACACGTGGCGTCGCAGCGTGAGCGCGACGAACCAGCGCATGTACATCGCTGGCCCCGAATACACTTGGAACGGCCAGGGCCAGAGCGGTTCGGTGATTCAGGTCGTCGACATCTCCGACGCCGGCGGCAAGCTCGTGAAGGGCGCCGACGTGGCGGTCGCAGGCCAGATCAACAGTCGCTGGCAGATGGACGAGCACGCCGGGGTCTTGCGCGTCGTGAGCCAGTTCCAAAACGGCGCCGGCGGCACCGCCATCAACCCGAAGGTCCAGACCTTCACCGTCGCGAGCGCGAGCAGCGTGACGCCGCTCGGATGGACGGAGCTCGTGCTTCCGAAGCCGGAGATGCTCCAAAGCGTGCGCTTCGACGGCGAGCGCGGCTACGCCATCACCTCCGAGCGGACCGACCCGCTCTTCACCATCGACCTGTCGAATCCGGCGGCACCAAAGCAAGCCGGGGAGCTTTCCATGCCCGGGTGGATCTTCCACATGGAGCCGCGCGGCGATCGGCTTGTGGGCTTCGGCTACGACGGGCCGGGGCGCGACTCGCCGCTCGCCGTGTCGCTCTTCGACGTGTCGAAGCTCGACAAGCCCACGATGCTGAAGCGCGTCACCTTCGGCTCGGGCTGGAGCCAGCTCCCGGAGGATCAAGACCGCGTCCACAAGGCGGTGCGCGTCGTCGACGAAGAGGGGCTCATTCTCGTTCCCTTTGCGAGCTACGGCTCATGGATCGGTTCGACGTGCAGTCAGCCGGAGAGCGGGATTCAGCTCATCGACTACTCGCGCGACGGGCTCGCGCTGCGGGGCCTCGCGCCCCAATACGGCATGCCGCGGCGTGCCCTCATCCACGGCGGTCGCCTCCTCGCGATGAGCGATCGCACGGTGACGAGCTTCGACATCACGGCGCGTGACCAGCCCGTGAAGAAGCACGAGATCGACCTCTCGAACCCGTCGTATCGGTCCGTTGAGGTCGGCTCGCACGTGGCGACCGTGACGAACGACTGGTGGACCGGCGCCGTCTCGCTGGCGCTCACGCCAAAAGACAACGCCGACGACGCCCAAACGACGGGGCGCGTCTCTCTCGAGGCACTTGCGCCCAAGACGCAGGGCTACTGCGGCGGCAACCGCTCCGTGTGGACGAGCTGGTACCAGGCCCGCCTGTTCGCCAGCGGCAGCACGGTCGTGCTCACGGTGCCGGTCTACACCTACGACTACAGCTCGACGGGGGGGAGCAAGCAGTCGGCCACGCTCATCGTGGCGACGCTCGACGCGTCGAACCCAGCGGCCCCGAAGCTCACCGGCACGACCACGTTGGCGCTCCAGACCAGCAAGAACGGCTACGGCAGCTACGGCTTCTGGGACGGTTACGGGTACTACTCATATTACGGCGGGCAGTTGACGGCCGGTGGTGACGCCGTCGTGCTCGATGGGACGCGGCTCGCGTACCTCGAGGTGCAGAACGAGTGGACGCCGATCTCGCCGCGGCCCACCACGGGCGCGACGCAGTCTCTCAAGGTGAACCGCCGGCTCCACGTCGTCGACGTCGCCGACGCCACGGCGCCGACGGCGCTCGCGGCCATCGACCTCGGCGAGAGCCTTGGCTCGTCGCCGCTCGTGGTGTCGAACGGTGTGGCGATGACATCGCGCTGGCTGCCGTCGACGAAGACGCCGGGCAAGGTGCGCTTCTACGTCGACCGGGTGCGCCTCGGCGACGCCGTGCCGCAGCGGCTCTCGTCCCCCAATGTGCCGGGCTCGCTCGTCTCGGTGGACGAGCTCACGGGTCGCCTTCTCACCACCGACTACTCGGTCTCTCACGTCCCAGCGAAGGACTACGCGGATTGCCAATGGCCGGGCTCGCGCGCCTTCTTCGACTACGAGGGGAAGGCTTGCGTGACCGTAACGCGGACTTTCGCGCTCTCGGACGTCTCGGCAGCCTCGGTCACCCTGCGCAGCACGCTCACGCCGGCCGCGCAAAACTTCTCCGGCGTCACGGCGGCGGAGGATCGGCTGTACGTCGCGCGCTCCGCTTCGTATGACTACTCGACGTGCACCAGCAGCACGGGCGGCTCGCCGTGTGTCCCCACGCTCCGTGAGCCGGGGGGCCTGTGGGCCATCGGGGGCATCCGCGACGGCGCCCTCGCCATCGTAAGCTCGCTCGACGGCGACACGCGGTGGCCCGTGGCGGCGCGCGGCTCGAAGGTTGCGATGTACACGGATTCGGGCCTGACGATCTACGACACCAAGACGAAGGAGCCGACGGTCGCCGGCGCCATCACGCTCCGCGGCTACGGCTACACGTCCCACGTGCTGATGACCGACACGCAGGCCGTTTGCTCGCTCGGCGAATGGGGCCTGCAGTCGGTCACGTACTGATGAGTCACGCAGGCCTACGCCGGCGTGACGTCGACCTCGTAGGTCATCGATTCGACGTCGAACGCCTCGGGTAGGTCAAGCTTCCACACCGCTTCCCGCAAACACGCCTCCACAGCCACGTCTCGCGCTGGCGTGTGCACGATGCGCGTGACGTCGACGATCTCCACCGACGTCGTCTCGAGGGTCACGTGCATGCCGCCGCGCGCGCCACAGGACTTGGCGAGCGGCGCGAGGAGCGTCTTGAGGAGGGCTTCGTGATCGACGTCCGCACGACGGTGAACCGACGTCGCGCCCATCCGGATCGACGGGCTCTTCGTGCGGAAGCCTTCGCCCGCACCACTCTCCTCGAGGCCATCGGTCGACGGCCGGACGCCGGGCTCGATCGCCAGGTAGCTCGTCACCGGTGAGACGGCGCCCCCTTTGAACGCCAACGCCGTCATCTCTGCCGGGCGGAGCTCACCCAGGAGCGACGAGCCGAACGCGAGCGCCGCCGAGCGCCGCACCTCCGCCGGCTCAGCACCGATCCGAAATCGCGTTGGTGTCGACCAGAGCATGCCGTCGATGGTGAGCTCCTTCGCCTCGAGGGCGTCGACGGACCAAGCTTCCAGGCCCTGCCCTTCGTGCAGGGCGCCGTCCGTCAGGGGTGCGAGCGGCGTCTCCAGGCCGGAAATCGCGACGCCGTCGATAGTGACCGGACGCGCGAGCGCCTCCATGGCCGCGCGCGACGCCGCGTCGACGCGATCCGGGTGGGACGCCTGCCAATAGACACCGCCGGTCGCCTGCGGGAGGCGCGCCCACGTGGAGTCGTCATCGCGCGACAGCGCCGGCCTACCGTCGCTGACGGTTGCGACGTGGACGATGGCGTCGCTCTTGCGCTTGGTGAGGGCGAGGCGCGTCACGTCGAGCGCTGTGCGCGTTCGAAGATCAGAGACGAGGAGGAGGCGCTTGACCCGCTCCGGTCGCGCCGAGAGGAGCGCGTCCGCCTCGGCGAGCGCGTCGTCGACGCGGCTGCCGTTGGCGACGGGAATGGCCGCGTAGAGAAGCGCGATCGCTGCAGCCGTCGGCACGGGGCGCGGCGTCAGCCGGTGGACCGCGCGATCGAAGGTGAGGACGTCGACCGAGGCGTTCTTGAAGTGGGACAGGTACGCGCGCACGAGCGCGGCCTCGCTCGCGATGGTCGCTCTCGCGGATCGTGACGCGTCCAACACGACCACGACTGCCGCGCCGTCCGGTACCTCGGAAATGCGCGCCGCGACATGCACGCGCGCGTGGGTCATCACGCGGTCCTTCGCCATCGTGAACGATGCGAGGCTCCCTTCGAGCGGGCGACCGGCTCCGGGCTTCAGCTTGACCGTGAGGTCGGCGTCGAGTCGAACAGGAGCCTCCGAAGCCGGCACCCCGTTGACGAACACGCGATCGCCCGGGCGTGCGGCGCGCACGAACACGGCCGCCGTCGCCGTCGCCGTCGCTGCCGCATCGCCGGACGGCCCCGGCACCGTGAAGCCGTGGAAGCCGGATTCGTACCGCGTCGGAACGAGCATCGTGTACTCGACGACCTTCTCGCTCTTCGGGAGCACGGGAAACACCTGCAGCGCGAGCAGACTCTGCGAGCGCCACGAGAGGAGCGCCGGATCCTTCGGGGTGAAGCCGCCGAGCCCGGTCAGCTCCTTGTACTTTGCAGCGGCCGCCTCGGCCTCCATCAGCTCACCGTTGAACCACATCGGCGCGCCGCTGGACGACGCTCCGAGGGTGCGGAGACCGGTCGCCACGCCCCCCGCCGGGACGCCGAGCCAATACGTCGCCTGATCGCTGCGGGCGCCGTCGTTCTGAATCGTACGTTGGACGACGATGCGCGCGAAGCCGCGGTCGACCGTCACGGTGGCGCGGTGGGCCCTCTCGCGAAGCTCGAAACGTGTGCCTTCCAGCGAATCGCCCCGCACCGGCACCGACACCAAGACCGCCCCGATCAGGATCGCCGACGACACGAGGCGCATGGCCGAGCGACACACGCCGCGGCGCGCGAGTTCCCGAAGGGCGACGATTGGCTTGAAATAGCGCGCGAACGAAGTCTTCTAGCCTCAGCGGAGCGTCACGCCAATTCACGCAGGCGAATCGTCCGCGCCGAGCGCTGCCGGAGCACGAGCGGACACGGAGCCGGCTTCGCCTCTAGGGCTCGCTCACGCGTCAGCGTGATGGCGCCGTCGCGGGTCAGCTTGAAGAAGTGCTCGCGGTGGCCGCAGCCCGTCGACTCAACGCGAAACACCCAGCCGTCGGAGGCCGACTCGAGGTTTCGGTCTCCACATCGAAGGGGGCCGCGGTTGACCTGGAACCACGCGACGGCCTCCTCGACCGTCTCGAGCGGCGCGACCGCCACGCGGAGTTCCTCGAGGGTCGCGATGGGGACGACGGCGTCGCCACGTGTGACGAACCCGAAATCACGGTCGTGACGAAAGGCGCCCGAGTCGGGCGGGTTCCAGCCCGACGTCGCTTGGAGGGAGCGCTCCGTCACCTCTCGCTGGCAGGCGTCCCGATCCCGGGCTCCGCTGCACGGCTTGCCAGCGGCGCCCAGTGTCACGACCTCCGGCCGGTTGAGGCCCTGCGGTTCGTCGGCGTAGAAGAATGCGATCCCATCGACGCCCGACGCGGGAGTGAGTCCCGCGTAGCGGTCGAGCGATGCTGGAGAGGCAACACACGGTGCCGTCTCGGGCAGCTCGGTCGCGTCGAGGTCGCCGTTGCATCCGGGGAGCAGCAGGAGGGCAACGATGCAGGTCGTCAGGTGCTTCATGACCCCGACGCAGCAACCCGCGTGCCGCAACGAAAACGCCGCGAGCGAGCGCGCCCTCCTGATCTCGCCCTGAATTTCCTGCCCTCGGCGGCACAGTGCGGCGCAGGCCGAGGCCCCGTTACGCGGGCTCGTGCGGTCCGAGCAAAACCTCGAGCGCGTCGAAGGAGCCGGTCCAGCCGAGCGTCATCCCCGACCGCTCCTGCACGAAAGCCTCGACCTCCGCGGCCGTCGCTTCGCCATGCGGCTCCGTCGTCACGGTCACGCGCGTGCGGTCCGCCGCCTCTTCCGTCAGGAGCACCGTGGTGAGCAGCATCGCCGGCCAACAGTCCGCGCCGGGCGCGGGTGCAGGCTCCTCGCGCTCATTGACGAACTGCTGCACGTACACGACGCGCCGCGGCGGCTCGATCGCGAGGTACTCGGCGCGCACGTGCATCGTGCCGTGCGCGCCCGTGATGGCGAAGAGCGCGCTCTTGCCCACGGCGATCTCCGGGCGAAGGAAGCGCATCGTGCTCCCCGTTGGCGGGAGCCACTTCGCGAGGTGCTCGGGGTTCGTCCACATCTCGAAGACGCGAGCGATGGGCGCCTCGAAGGTGCGGTTGATGACAAAAGTCGCCTTTCCCGTCGTGCCCTCTTGGAGATGTTCCGCGAGCCGGTCCCACGTCGCGTTGCCGCCGGCCTTCTTGATGAACCTCGCGGTTTCGCGCGCGGCCTCCGGCGTCGCCAGCGTCATGCACATCTCCATCGTCGTCTTGCCGTTCGCCTCGTTGAACGTGACGTTCACGCGGAAGAGCGGCGGCGTCGTGTCGGTGGCACCGTGGTCGTAGACGAGCCTCTTGTACGGCTCGACCACGAAGTACGTTGCGATGTTCGGGTAGTCGACGCCGTCGGGGCCGTGCATCGTGTAGCGCCACGTGCCGCCGGGGCGGAGGTCCTTCTTGTGCGTGGTGAGCGTGAAGCCGCGTGGGCCCCACCACTTCTCGACTTGCTCGAGCACCGTCCACGCCTCCCACACCACGCGCACGGGAGCGTCGTAGACGCGCGTGAGCCGAATTTCGTTCGAGCTATTTCCTGAACCCATGGCGCCGTCCCTTTGTCTTCGAGGTCTTCGCTTTCGCGCGGTTGGTCTTCTTGGTCGCGGTCTCGGGGGCAAGCGCCGAGGCCTCTTTCATGACGCTCTTGAGGTGCGCATCGAGGCGGTCGAGTTGGTCTTCCCACATCGCGCGGTATCGCTCGATCCAATCCGCCGCGGGCTCGAGCGCCTTCGCTTCGAGGCGGCACGGGCGCTCGCGTCCGTCGCGGCTGCGCGAGATGAGTCCGGCGCGTTCGAGCACCTTGAGGTGCTTGGTGACCGCCGGGCCCGACAGCGCGAAGGGCGCGGCGAGCTCCTTCACCGGCGCTTCGCCGTTCGACAAGCGCGCGAGGATGGCCCTCCGGGTCGGGTCGGCTAGGGCCGAAAAAACCATCGAAAGGTCGCTCGCGAGCACGGCTCATTGTTTACCGAATGGTTAGATAACCTGCAAGTGAACTGTTGCGCCCCCCAAGGCCCCGTCGGCTCGATGATTGCTTCGCGCCGTGGCACCAGGCGACGGAGGAAACCGATGGCAGCGAAGAAAAAGGCCACCAAGGACCGAGAGCTTTTCCCGAGCGAGGTCGCTCCGCGCGTTCCTGACAAACTTCGCGAGCAATTCACGTCGACGCTCCCGCAGTACGAGGGCTGCAGCGCGTACGGGCTCCCGTACCGCTCGGCGACGGACAAGCTAGCGGTCGCGTTCGACCCGCACGGCGCGTGGGACCTCATGGACTCCTACGGTGACAGCTTGCCGGAAACGGCAACGTTCGTTCCCCTCGCCACGCTCCGCCGGGGCGACACGGAGTGCTTCGCCGTCGATCCAACGGCGGCGGGATTTCCGGTCTATTTCTTCGAGCACGAGGCGGGGTATCACCCGTTCGCCCCGTCCCTCGAGGCGTTCTTGAAGCAGCTGCTCAAGAAGGGCGAAAAGTCTCCCTTCGACAAACTCGAGAAGGCCGTCGAGAAGGCCGAAGCGCTCCTCGAAAAGGAGAAGAACAAGGAGGTCGTCGCCCTGCTCGAGCCGGCACTCGTTGGGTTGCCGCGCGTGAAGTACGGCGACAACGCCGCCGACGACGTCGCGCGGGCCTACAACCAGCTCGGCCTCGCGTATCGAGAGGTCAAAGAAGACGGCAAAGCTGCCGCGGCCTTTGAGCGCTCGAAAGAACTGGGCGAAGACAGCGCCACGTTGAACCTCGCGAGCCTCTACGAGGACAAGAAGGACTTCGCCAAGGCCATCGAGGTCGCCGAGGATCTACGCGCCCGCGCCATCGTGGGCCGCGATCCGTACGAATGGTTCTGGGCTCGCAACTACGCCGGGCGCGGCTACTTGCGCACCGGAGACGTGACGCGCGCGATGCGCGCCTACCACGAGATTCACGACAAGCTCGCCGGCAAGCACCTCAAGTACATCGCCGAGGCCAAAGAAGGTCTGGGCGAGCTCGTGGCCGAAGGTGGACCGAGCGCCGAGGTCGCGCGGTCCATCGCCGTGTGGTTGACCCGCGTGCGAACGCCCACGCCGGGCGAGGTCGAAAAGAACCGCGCTCTATGGACGGCGCTGCCAAAGTCGGTGCGCGAGGCGCTCGCCAACGGCGCCGGGCTCGAGGCGAAGCCCAGCGACCAAGATCTCGCCACCCTCGTGCGCTCCACGAGCCTCGACCTCGACGAGGCGAAGGTCTCGGACTTCTCGTTCCTCGCCGCGTTCACGCGACTCGACCACCTGAGCGCCGACAAGAGCGCCGCAGAAGACCTCTCGACGCTGCCGGCGCTGCCGAAGCTCGAGTACCTAAGCCTGGACGAGGGCAAGCTCACCTCTCTTGCGGGCATCGAGCGAGCCCCCAACCTCGAACATCTGCAGATCAACAAAAACCGGCTCACCGACATCGGCCCGCTCGCCAAGGTCCCGCGCCTTCGCGAGTTGCAAGTTTCGAACAACAAGGTCGTGGAGCTGGCGCCGCTTTCGAAACACGTCGAGCTGGAGGAGCTCGCGATTCGCGACACGGCGGTCGTCGACCTCACGCCCCTCGGTGGCTGCACGGTGCTCGAGAAGGTGGAGTTTCTCACAGCCAAGATCGCCACCGGGCTCTCGGCGCTCGTGCCGCTCACGCGGCTGCGCGAGCTCGACGGCGTCAGCTGGAAGGTGCCCGACAAGGACGCCCGAGCGTTCCTCGAAGCGCGGCCCGACGTGGAGATCGACATCGACGGATACAAGCGCTGGCCGCCGCCCGAGACGACCGACGCCGATCGCGCCTGGTGGAAGACCTTCGCGAAGAACCCAAAGTTGCGCGACGCCATTCGCAGCGATCGCATGGGGACCGATTCCGTCGACGAGCAGCTCGGGAAGCTTCACGTCGAGGACTTCCTCTCGATGAGCGACTCCGGCATCGAGTCGATCGCCGAGCTCGCGACGTTCGCGCAGCTCGAGTTCTTGGACGTTTCGCGAAATCCCGTCGCCGACCTCGCGCCGCTCGCCGAGCTCGCGCGGCTAAGGCGTATTCGTGCGGCAGGCACACGCGTCGAGATCATGGCGTGCCTCCGGAGGCTCACGCGCCTCATCGAACTTGGGCTTTCAGGCTCGCGCCTGGCTTCACTCGACGGGGTCGAAGGACTCGTCAGCCTCGAACATCTGACGCTCGACGACACCAAGGTGGCATCGCTTGAACCACTCGCGACCGTCGGGGCGCTTCGGCACGTAACCTTTAGCGGGGCGCCCATCGCGAGCCTCGCGCCGCTTTCGAAACACGCCCGCCTCGCGTATGTCGATTGCAGCGCGTCGAAGATCACGGACCTCAGCCCGCTCGCCGGCTGCACGCGCCTCACAGAGGTCCACTGCTGGGGGCTTCCGGGGCTCGCAGGGCTGATGAAGCTCGCGGGCCTGCGGCAGCTCAACGCGGTCTACAGCCGAGGCTCTTTCAGCGCGGCGGAGCTAGAAGCCTTCGCCAAAGAGCGGCCCGACGTGAACGTCGACTGAGGAGGTTAGGACCATGTCCGAAAGGTTCGTGCGGGGGTGGAAGCTCAGTGTCGCCAAGCTCGCGGGTCTCATCGGCACAGGCGCGCCCACCGCCGCCGAAGTCCTCCGCAGCGAGGCGAACGCAAAGTGCCTCGACGACGTGCTTGCGAGCCTCGGTCGTGGCCACCAGGCCGATGGCGCTGCCAAGGCAACGCAGGCCTTGGAGGACATCTTTCGAGGCGTGCCAGCGAAGGAGCGCGCCGCCGACTACGCCCGCGTGACCGAGCTCTGCCTCAATCACCTGGGCGAGCCGCTCGCCGTGGCCTACGAAACTGAGTGGCGTGAGCCGACGGACCAAATCGTCTTGCAGGTCACGTATGACCTCCCCAACGACACCCACGGGCGATGGAACCCGGTGCTCGAAGCGTGCGGTCTAACGAAACTCGCCGCGACATGGGCTCAGCCGAACCTCGACTTCCCCTGGGCCAGTGGCCAAGCTCCCGAGCGCGGAAGGTGGCCCTGGCCGGTGTGGACGGTCGTTGGCGCCTCGATGCTCGGCGAGCTTGAGGCGGAGCTTGGGGGGCTATCGCGGGCAACGGTCGATGCGCTGCCGGACGAGTGCCTCGCCGACCCGGTCTCCGCAGAGTGGGCCGCGAGCTGCCGGGAGGAGCTATGGCTGGGGCTCGACCGGCTTCGGGCGTGGGTGGTGTCGGCTCGCGCCGCGACGCTGGAGCCCACGGGGCTCGCCGTTCTGCCCTCGGCAAACGATCTCGTGCTCTTGATGGACGGCGACCAATAGCGCCTCGGCGTCGTGTGCGTCGCCCCGAAGGTCGGCGAGCTGGCGTCGCTGGCGCGAGCCTTCGGGGGTGCTCGTGACCCCGTCTACCTGCGCAACACCACGCACTTCATCTCGCCCGCGGGGATCTTGTCCCACTGCGAGGCGAACTCGACCACGAGCGTGACGCCCGTCTTCTTGTCGGTCCACTCGAGGTCGTCGTCGTCTTCTTTCGTCGGTTTGCCGAGCAAATTGATGACGTCGCCGCGGGATTGCGTGAACGCGAGCCCACGAGGTAAGGCGCCGGCGAACTCGGAGAACGAGACGTCGCGGCCGAGCGCGTAACTCCACCAGCGGTTCTTGGCGCGATGAAACCGAACGCTCGCAAAGGTGCGAACACGCGGTGCCTTGTCGTCTTCTGGCATCGGGAAGGCGAACGAGTAGCCGTGTTTCGCGACGAAGAGTCGGTTCAACTCGCTGTCGTCGGTGAGCGCGGCGAGGTCGATGCCGAGCTCGTTTGCGAAGGCCACAACGGCCGGGGCGTCCTTGGGTTGACCGAGCAGCGCCATCGTCCGCTCGGCCATGTCGGCGGGGGGCTTGCCAACGGCGCCGACCTTCTTGGATGGCGGCCTCTTGGCCTCGGCCCGGACTTTCGCGACCCATGCCGCGATGTCCGGCGCCCTTGCCGTGGAGGGCTTCGCGCGTCCTTTGACGAGCCAGTCGCGGAACGACGCGAGCGTGCCCTCGTCGCCGCCGCCTAGTTCCGCGATCCCCGTCTCGCCGCTCGCCCATGCGAGGAGGAACGTGTCGAGATCCGGTGCGACGTTGCGCCACGTCGACTCGTCGACGCGGGCGATCACCGACGGCGTGGCGCCGCTGTGCTTCCAGAGTCCCACCTCGGTCGTGACGTCGTCCACGAGGTCGCGCGCGGCCATGAAGAGCACGAGCACCTTTCGGAGCTCTGCGTCGACGGCGTCGTCGCCCGTCATGGAATGGCGGTAGCCGAAGAGAGAGAGCTCGTTTTCCGTGAGCCCGCCTTCCGGCGCCTTGGCCAACCACTTCGCGAACGGCTCGAAGCGCGGAGGGAAGGCGAATCCCTTGGGCGCTTGCGCTCTCACGGAAGCGAGGTCCACGCGGACGCGCTCCGCTTTGGCGAGCGCGGCGCTGGCGGCGCTCGCGAGCTTCTTCTTTCTCGCCGCGGGCGACGCGTCATCGACGGTCTTCTTGAACCACGACTTGAACGACGGCGCCGTCGCGCTGGACCTCTTGGCGCCCTCGGCGGCGAGCCACTTGGCGAGGGCGGGTCGGGCCGACTCGACGTCATCGTGCTCCTCGTCGAGATCGCCTATGCCGCACTTGCCGCGGCTCCACGCGAGCAAGAACGAGTCGAAATCTGGCGCGACGTTCTTGAGCTCACCTTCCGAGCCCAGGAGCACGACCGCGGGGCCCTTGCCCCCGTGGTTCCAAAGCGCGAGACGCGAGCCGTCACAGAGCGTGAGGAAGATGCCGAGGGAACGTCGGAGCACGTCGGTGGCCGCGGCGTTGTCGGTGTAGGTCACGTCGAGCGGCTCGCTCGACAACGCGTCGAAGTAGCCGAGGGCGCCGCGAGGCACCTTCCCGAGCCACTTGCCAAACGCCAAGAGCCTCGCTGGCGGTGGCATGTCTTTGGGAAAACCCTTCTTGAATGACGCGAGGTTCACGAGGACGCTCATGGCGCTGCATTGTGCGCGTGCGCGGCTCTGCGCTCAACCGGCCAGGCTCGCCTCGGACAAAATCAAGCCGCCCAGTCCCGCGCGACGCGTGCTGCTGGTCCACCCCGTTTCAGGAAGCGTAGGATCGTCGCGATGCGGTCACCATGGAGGCGCGCGCGCTTCGCAGGGGCGCTGGCGGTTGCCCTGCTCTCTGCGGGGGCGTGCCGTGCGCCGACGCAGATCACCCTTCGTCTGACGACGGATGTGGCCTGCGCCGACCTCAAGGGCACGTCGATCTACAAGGGAAGCGCGGCAGGCGACTCGACTCCGGTTACGTCGACGCGCAACTGTGAGAACGGCGCCTCGCCAATGAACATCGGCACCTTGGTGCTCGTGCCTAGCGGAAGCGACAAGAACGCGCTCGTGACCGTCTCGGCCGTGGCCGGCGTCGACATTCCGAGCGTCGACTGCGCAAAGGCCGACTTCGCGGGTTGCATCGTCGCCCGTCGAAAGCTCCGGTTTGCGAAGCATGAGCCCGTTGAGCTGCCAATCCTGCTCTCCCGCTCTTGCGTCAGCGTTGTCTGCGGCAAGGACGAGACGTGTGTACCATGCACTGAGTCGCCCTGCGCGCCGCCGCGTTGCGCGCCGGCGGAAGAGCCCAACGCGTGCGATCGGCCCGGGGGCCAGTGCAACGTGGCCAGCGCCAGCGGCAGCGTTGACGCGGGCGGCGTGGACGCTGCGGGCGACGCAACGCTGAGCGACGGCGGTGCGAAGTCGTTTCGACTGGCCATCGTCGAGGACAGAGTTGGACGAACTAGCCGTGCCCGCGGGTTGGCCGCTACGCCGTCCCGACTCTACTGGACCTACGGCACGAAGCTCCGGTCGGTGGACCTTAGCGGTGCGCTGGACGGGGGTGGTGCCACCGACGAGCAAGATCCGTTTGCCCTGCCCGCACAGCTCGGTGCAGTTGACGCGGTGGACTTAGCCGGTGGCCCATGGGTCGCCGTCAGCACGGGGGTCAGCGTGGCCTTGCGCGACCTGACGCAAGTCTCCGGCACCGACTTCGGCGATGCGGGTGCGCCCGCCGTGGCGTTCACGGACGACGACGTCGGGCGGATGTTCCTGACCGGGAACGTGCCGCGACTGTGGGAGCCGAACGGCGCCGGTGTGATCGACCTCAGTGGCATCCCGGGTAGCCCTGGCGGTTACGCGCATCGCGTCGCGCCGGGCATCGTGCTCTTCGGCGCCGGCGGCGCCGTGGGCCGCTACGCGCCAGCGATGAACCCCGCCACCGAAGACGCCGGCGCTGGGCCCGCGGGGAAGACGGTGCTGGCCGCCGCGATGAGCAACGGCAACGTTTACGTGACGACGCAGCCCTCGACGCCACCCAACGTCTTCGTGCGGCGCGGCGTCGACGGTGCGTGGAGCCCCGTGGGACTCGGCCCACAGAGCGCACCAGGATTTGTACCCGACGCTGAAGACCTCCTCGTGCTTCGCGATCTTCCGGGAGCGCCCGGCGCCCATCTCTTCGTGGCCGGCCAAGAAGGAATTTGGGTCCTGGAGGGCGTCGAGTGAGGAGCGACGGTCCTCGCTCAGGGGCCGGCTACCCCGTCGCCGGGGACGACGCCGTCTCCGGGAGAGCCTCCGGCGCCATGCTCCGGCGGTCCCGACAGCGCCGCAAAGAGCGCCATGAAGAAGCTGATAGGGAGCCCGCCACTCACCTCCGTGAGCTCCTCTGCGTCGAGCGGTTCCAACGGTTGGACGAGAGC
This sequence comes from Myxococcales bacterium, assembly GCA_016703425.1. Classification (NCBI taxonomy): domain Bacteria; kingdom Pseudomonadati; phylum Myxococcota; class Myxococcia; order Myxococcales; species Myxococcales bacterium. Next base: position 153,570 of record JADJCA010000018.1, on the reverse strand, counting down.
GTTTCGATTGTTCATGCGCGATCTCCTTCGGCTCTCGTAGGTGCACGCGACACGCCACCGGCAACCCCCTGAAAAGCGCGGGGCGACGGCGACGCGCCCCACCAACGCCGCTGCACCTCCGGTGCAAAATGCACTCCGTGCGCAACGGTATTTTTCAGGATCGCGCCGCATTTTCGGGAAAAAACAAGCCGGAATCGTGGGCACGGACTCTGCTTCGTCGTCACGCAGGAGAACTGATCATGAACCAGAACCTCGTCCAGCTCGAAGAAGCCGATCTCGAAACCGTCAACGGCGGCAACATGATTGTCCGGTTCCTCCTCGAGCTGGCGGCGACCTACGCGCTCGAGGGCATCGCGAGCTCGGGGCCCGATACCAGCGGCTACAACCTCGGCGACCTCAACGCGCCCTGAGCGGAGCCGTCCCGGCGCGCCCGCGCGGCGCGGCCCGTCGTTCTCAAACAGGGATCCCCAAGAGCGCAGCGCGCCATGAAGGGGGAAGAATATCGACGGGCCCGCGCGCGGATCGGGGTGGCACGGAGAATGGAAAGAGGGGGCCATCATGCGCCGCTTGCTCCCTACCTTCGCCCTCACGCTGTTGGCCGCCTGCTCCGCCTCGACGGACGAAGACACGAGCGATGACGCCGTCTCGGACGAGGTCAAAGTCTTCTGGGCCGACGCGACCGATCTCAACCTCTCGGATCTGAGCGGCGTTCCTGGCAAGCTCGCCACCGATCAGTTCAACACGCTCTTCGATGAGGCCACCGGCGCGCGCCTCGACGAGACGAAGGTCTACGCGGCGGCGGCGGAGCCGAATCGCCTGCTGCCCGACTCGGTGGAGGTTCACGGCCTCGACACGATCGTTCCGCTTCTGGAGCGCGATCTCGGACAGCCCGAGCTTGGCACGAGGCTCAACGCGCTTCGTCTCGCGCAGCTCCGCTCGGGGGCCGCGAAGTATTACGTGGAGTCGGGCTTCGCGCTCAAGCTCGGCGTCGACCACGACTGGTCTTTCAACACGCCTGGCCTCGCCGGTGGCGCGGCCTCGGTGGGCATCACGGCCGGTACGGCCATCGAGACGCGCGTGCTTATGGCCAGCGACGATGCGCACGTCGAGGCCGCCGTCCGCGCGCCCCTCGCTGCCGCGAAGGCCCTTCGGGGCTTCGTGGCGCCTCGCTCCATCGACGACGTGCGTCGGATGTTGCCGGGCGAGGCCTTCGCGCTTCGCGGCAGCGGCAAGCTCGCCACCAACCTCGGGCTCGGGGTTCCGGTCTTTGCCGCCGGCGGGCCGCTCTTGAACTACCAGATCGCCGTTTCCGCCGGCATCGCCGCGGCCATCGAGGGGCGCGTCGACGTGCAACTGATTCGTCTCGATGGCGACGAAGTCATCGTCGACGTCGGCGTTGACCGCATCAAGAGCCTGAAGCTCCACGCGGCCGTCGAAGACGGCTTCGGCATCAAGGCGCGCTGCAAGGTCGACGGCGAAGACAACGGTGAAGACGGCAAGGGCAAGCCGTGCCTGCGCGACGTCAACCTCGGTGGTCAGGCCGTGAACCTGGCTCGCTTCGTGGAGCGCGGCGTCGAGCGCCACCTCACGAATCACTTTCAGTCGCGCGCGTCGGTCTCTTACGAAAAGGAGAACGAGCGGGTTGGGCTCACGCGCATCCACTTCCACTTGGACCGCGGCGATCGGGCCCAGGTGGCCACGGCGCTCACGCACGCGCTCAAGTTCGACCTTCGGCTCGCGGAGGCGATGGCGAACCGTGACTTGGGCCAAGCGAACGCGGCCGTCACCGTCGACTTCGACGCGGTCCGCAAGGCCTCGTCTTCGACGCTCGACTTCGGCTTCAAGCTCGCGGGGATCGACATCTACGATCGCACCGTCGCCAAGAAGACGGGGACGTTCGTGCTCCAGACGCCGGAAGGCGCCACGGTTCTCTCCTTCGACACGCTCCAGAAGAGCCGCAAGCTCTTCCAGACGGATCACGGCTACACGCGCGTCGGCGTGGGCGCGCTGTCGATCACCCCGAAGGGCTCGAGCAGCGCCACGAACCTCTTCGTGCGGACGCAGTTCGGCGACGCGCACGTGCACGACGATCGCTTCACCGACGGGCTCGACGCCGTCCTCCGGGGCGTCGGTGGCGCCGCCGCCGTTGCCTCGCTCGACGCGGCCGGCGGAGAGCTTGAACGCACCGTGTCTTCGCGTTGCGCGCCGGCCATCAACGAAGCGGGCCAGGCTGGCAATCCCGACGACGAGTGCAACGTCGCGCTGCTCGCCGACCCGAGCATCAAGGCCCTCCGCGATCGCGGCAACCAGGCGCTCTCGTCGAGCGTCAGCGCCTTGCCTGCTTCCCTGAAAGCCCTCGTGCTCGCGGCGGGCAACATGCGGCTCGGCTTGCAGTCGACGTACATCAGTCCCGGCGCCGCGAGCGTCGATGGCGTGGGGCTGTCTCTCACGGTCGACCAGCGGTTCGACGAGGGCGCGCTCGACGAGCTCACGCGGCGTCCCGGAGCCGAGTACCGAAAGGCGCTCGTGGACTACCTCGCGGCGCTCGTGGTGGAACGCGGGCGCATCGGTGAGGGAGGCATCACGCGCGAGGCGGCCATCGCCCGCGTGGAGAGCAAGTACCAAGAGCGCATCGGTCGCATGGAGCGCGCGTTCGTGGAGGGATCGGCTGGGTATCGCAAGCTCGCCGACGCCGAAACGCGCATCATCGATCGCCTCGCCGGAAAGCGCTTCGTGGCCACGCCCGTCGGGCTCCGTCTCGCGACCGACCGCGCCGCCGCCGGTGACTACGAGGGCGCGCTCTTGGCGTCGCCGGCGCACGAACGCTCAAAGGCCATCGCGGCGTTCTACGACGCGCTGGTGAAGGCCGCCGACAAGTCCGACGCGGACGTTCGCTTGTACAAGGAGCAAGCGGCGGCCCTACCGCTGCTCTCGCTGGTCTCGCCGAAGCGGCTCAAGGTTGGCCTCACGGTAGAGCTCTCGAACGTTCAAGACGAAAAGAACGCAACCCGCGACCGCTTCCGGAAGGCCCTCGCGCCCATCGATGTGACAGGCGCGGGCCCGGAGGCGTCGAGCCTCTCGCTGGGGGATTGGGATTTGGATGCGGTGCTCGGGAATCGGGCGAAGGAGAAGACGGAGTAGGGGGGACACAGGGTGCTACGCGCGACGCCGACCTCCGCGGCGATGCGCTTCGTGCCCCGGCCGGCCTCGGGCAGCAGCCGCAGTTGCCAAACTACTCCCGGCTCGACCATCGACACTTACGCGAGCCGCGGTGCCACGAGTTTCGTCGAATCCATCAATAGTTTCGATCCCTCCCCGGAACGGGACGCGGCCAGGTTTAGTGTCGCGATGTATCAGTGCTACTGACGCTCAACAGTGCGGCTGGGCTCGCCCGTGATTGCGCACCAACGCTTAGGCGAGCAGCCGCGCCGCGCAACACGGGCATTTCGAGCGTTGCATGGGGCTCCACGCCGCTTGCAGAGCCGAAGCCGCGTTTGCAGGGCGCGCGCGGCTGCGAAAAGCGCATAGCGAGGCAGCCATCAAGCCTCGCCCCGCGGCTCCGCACGGACCCTCAGCCGAGCGGCCACAGCAAGAGACGGTAGGGCTCCCACGCAAAGACGAAGTCGCGCATCACACGGACCGCTTCGACGGGGCTGGCTTCGCCGTTCGGCGCTTCGTGATGAAAGTCTGACCAGATCACGTGTTCGCCTTCCCGAGTCACGCGAGTCGTGACAGCCCCGCACCCGAGGTCCGCGCACTCGGGGCATATGTAGAGCGGCACGCGGCCCGACTCGAAGGCCGGCGGGGCTCGCAAAAGCAGTTGGCGCGCGTATCCCTGCTCATCCTTCCGGGGCAGCCAGCCGAGCACAGACACGCGATCGCCAGTCTTGATGAGATCGGCGAGCCGCCTTCGACCGATCTTGTAGTCGAGGTAGTGGCGCTCGGCGTGATGCGCTCCGCCTGCCCGCACGGCATTCGTGAGCGTGAGCACATCGCTCTGTGGGTCGCGCACGCCTCTTCCTTACACGAGAACGGAACCCCTTGCCGACCCCAGGAGCAGGTCCGCGCCCGGTTCGCCCCGCCTCACCCCTCCGCGAGAACCTCTTGCACCGACGCTGCGGTGGCGGCTCTGCGAATCCAGCGCGTCAGCACGGCATCGTCGGTGCACGTTGCGATCGTGTGTTGTTCCTCCGGCGAAACGGCGAGGCCGCGAGCCTCGAGGACCGCGATCAGATCGGCGATGCGCGCGCGACGTCCCTCGGCGAGTCCTTCCTCACGGCCCTTTGCCTGGTGCTTCTTGGCGAAGTCGCTCTTGAACTCGTACTTGCGGATGTCCATCAGCTCCTCCAGCGCAACCTTGGCAGCGGCGGTCACGGCGTTCAGAATCACGTCGGAATATAGCACCTGGGTCTCATCGGCCAACGTGGCCACGGCCAGGAGCGCCACCTCTCCGAGGCGCACGCCGTCGCGCTCGCGGCCATGCGCCAAGACCGACAGCACCGACAGCTCGGGCGCCCGCTTCGCCTCGTCCTCGCCCGTAATGCGCGGAATCGCTGCGGGCCCCAGGACCAGCGGCACGAACGTGAAGCCGGGCCCGAGCGGCACCGGCCTGAGGCACCACGTTGCGAGCGACTCCCGGGGCGCAACTACGAGGACGCAGACGGGACAGCGAAGTCTCGCGCGGAGCGTCGCCGCGTACACGGGCCACGAGTAGCGCTTCGCGACGTCTCGATCGAGTTGAACCTCGACGACGATGCCGAGCGCGGCTCGGCCAGCACGTTCGAGCACCACGACGAGATCCGCTCGGTATTCCGTTGGCGCGACTTGGGTTAGATCCGCTGACTCTGTCCGCACCGTCCGGTGCGCGGGCACCGCCACCCCGAGGAGCTGAAGGAGCTCCGCGGCCAACGCCGGGCGCGTTTGGAAGAGCGACAAGAGCACCTCGTGCTCCAGGGAAGGCATGACGTGTCCATCGGCCGCCCGCAGCGGGAAGTTGCGGGGAACGTCAGAATTTGCGTCGTCGAGGCCTTCAGTCGTGGCGGCCCCGTCCCGCGCACCGCGCGCAAGAAATCCCCGTGAACGCGTCCGTCGCCCGTGGTCGAATGCGGGGCATGCGTTCCTCGTCTTCGCTCGCCCGCGGTACCACGGTCGCGCTTGTCACGGCGCTCGTGACGGCGCTCGCGGCGTGCCGAAGGCCCCCGCCGCCGGAACTCCCGGCTGCACGTAGTGAGCTCGCCTCCCGCGCGGCGGCCGTCTGTGTGGCGCCCGCGTCGAGGCCTCCACATCGGCCTTCGTCCGCGAACGTGAAGCCGTCGGACGTCGCCCTGCGCGAAGCGCTCCTCGCCGTGTGCGAACAAGCACGCGGGGAGGGGGAGCGCGCGTGCGACGGCGCCGCTGCGACGAGCGAGCCGTGCCGCGCCGTGGTCGCCGCCGCGGACAAGTACGTGCAGAGCGCACGCGAACGTCTCGCGGACGATCGCCCGGTGGTTGCCTTGCTGCGCCGGAGCGAGCTGCTCGTCTCGGCCCCGGCGGTCAACATGGAGAAGCCCTCTTTCGACGGTGCCGTCGCGGTCGTGGCCGCGGCGTCCTCGCGTCCGTGCGAGCTGTCGAGGCTTGGCCTGGAGAAGCTCATGCTCGCCGCTGCCCGACAAGCGAGCGCGGCGCGCGATGACGCCACCGCCATGGCGCTCTGCGCGGACGTCGCGGCCCTTGAACGAGACCGATTTCTGGTTGGCGACATGACCGACGCGATGATGGGCGTCGCGGCTCTAGGGCTCCTCGACCAGACCTGCCGCCCGCTGGCAGAGGCAGCGCCCGACGCCGCCGTCGCGCCGCTCCGCGCGGCGACGGCAGTCATCCGCAAGGGTTGCCCTGCGGCACTCGACGACGCGATGCAGCGCGATCTCGACGAGGTGTTCTTGGTCACGCTCGGCGTGTTGCGCGGCGAGAGCGTTCTTCCGCCGTGCGATCGGGCCAAACGCCTGCTCGAGCGCTCACCGCGCGCGACCACCAACGCTGAGCTCCAGTCCCACGCAGACGCGTACCGCGCGTACAAGAACGCGCCGCGCCCAGACCGCGCGAAGTACGACGCCGAGTACGCCAAGGCGCTCGGCATTCTGGACCGATTCGTCATGGTGAGAGGGCGCTAGCGTGAGACCGCTCGCCCGCTGGGCCAGCGTCGCTGCCTGTCTCGCCTCGCTCGCGGCGTGCAAGCGGGCAGGCGCTCCCGCACCGGCTCAGTCGGACGCGGCGCCCTTGCCAACGTCCGCCGCGGCGAAGCTCGACGGGCGTGCCATCGACCACGCGGCGTGGCTCGACGATGAACGCGTCGTCGCAGCCGCCGGCAAGGAGCTCTTTCGCATCGCCGTCGAAACGGGGAACTCGGAACACATCGGTTCACTGCCGAGCGACGTCGAGCAGCTACGCGTTGCCGGCGGCGTCGACGTCCTGGCTCTGACCAAGGACCGGCACGTGCACGTCCTCGGGCGAGGGCCATTGCCCGTCGACGTCGTGGCGTTCTTCCAGGTCTCCGCGAACGGCAAGGTTGTCTTCGTGACGCGTGCCGACGGGCGCGACAACACGTTGGTCTTTGACCTCGTGGCGTACGCAGAGAGGGCCACCATCCGTGGCGTGCCGTACGCCGACTTCCTCGGCTTCGAGGGGCGCTACGCCATCGCGATAGGGGGCGTCTACGACACGCAAACGGGGGCGCGGCTCGACGGCATTGAAGGTGGCACCACGTGGGCGAGTGTTGGCGAGCGCGCCGTGTTCTTGAACGACGAAGGCCTCCAGCGTCTTCGACGTGAAGACCGCCAAGAGCATCCACCTTCGCGCGCCTTGTCCCGAGCGCGGGGGGTACACAGTTGTTGAAGACGCCGTCGACCCTGTAACGCGGCGCGCTGTCTGCTGGTGCCACGATCGCGTGATCGTCGTGGCCATCGACACGTTCGCACGTGTGGACTTGCGCATTCCGAAAGCGCCGCCTGTGTACGACCGCGACAAGTTCCCGTGGTCCACCCTGCGAGAGATTCACTTCGCGCCCGACGGCAAGAGCCTCGCCCTCGTGGGCCGAGGCACGGAGCCTCGCTCCTTTCGCGTCACCCTCGAGGGTCGACCAACGGTTGTCGAGGACCAGGAGGCGCCGCAACTGCCATTGCCGCCGCCGGAGCGCTCACCAAACGGACGTTATGGGCTCGTCGTGGAGAAGGGACAGTTGACCATCCTGGCTCGGGGCGGCGCGACGTTGCGCACGCTCGGCGTCCCACGACGATGATCGGCGCGATCACCACAAGACGTCGTCGCGCGACGCTGTGGTCGGCGGGGCCCCCGGGGGGGGCCTCTTTTTCTCCCCCCCCGGGGGGGGGGGCCGGGGGGGCTGGTTCATGGCGGCTCCTGATGGCCCCTCCCCCCCCCCCCCCCCACCCGCCCCCCCCCCCCCCCCCCCCCCCCCCCCCCCCCCCCCCCCCCCCCCCCCCCCCCCCCCCCCCCCCCCCCCCCGCCCCCCCCCCCCCGCCCCCCCCCCCCCCCCCCCCCCCCCCCCCCCCCCCCCCCCCCCCCCCCCCCCCCCCCCCCCCCCCCCCCCCCCCCCCCCCCCCCCCCCCCCCCCCCCCCCGCCCCCCCCCCCCCCCCCCCCCCCCCCCCCCCCCCCCCCCCCCCCCCGCCCCCGGGGGGAAAAGCCCCCCCCGCCCCGACCCCCCCGGGCCGGAAGCCCCCGGTGGGGGTCGCCCCGCCGGCCCGCCCCCCGGGCGGGCCCCCCCCCCCGCCCCCCCCCCCCCCCCCCCCCCCCCCCCCCCCCCCCCCCCCCCGCGGACGGGACCTTTGCGTACAACTTGTCCGGGGCTGGCCAATTGAGCCGGGGAGGCGCAATGCAGCCAGCCGGGGCGCTGCGCGCTCGCCGGTTGGTTCGTTCAACGTGACTCGCCTCGCGCTAATCAAACGCTCTGACGCGGCCGATCGCGCCACGTTCGCAGAGCCCTTCTCCAGCGCCGCCGACGGGTTGCACAGTGGCGACGCCTGGCCATACTCACGGGCGTGAAGCCGGCGCGCGCAAAGGTATTCGTGAGTGGTGGCAGCCCGGCCGGCCGGACGACTTCCTCAGGCGCGCCGCGCACGGAGGGGAAGACGGCCGCGCTCGCCCGTGGGGTTGGGCGTCGACTCGTCCTCGAGCCGCAAGGCGAATGGCCGGAGAGCTTCCTCCGGTGCCTTGGGTCCGTGTCGGGGGAACTCGAACGTCCGCCCCGCCCCAGCGTCAAGAGCCTCCGCGACCCGTTCGCCTAGCTCCTTCTTCCTCGAGACCGCTACGGTCAACTTCGCGCTGCGTGGCCGTGGGCTCGAGTTTGCGCGCCGCTTACCGTCAGACCTTGCGTGAGCGCGCTCACGCTCGCCGCCGCTCTCGCCAGTAGTGAGCAGACCCGACTAAGGCGCAAGGATGACCTGCGCCCACGTCGTCCTTCCTCCCTTGCGTAGCGACGCGCTGGGCGCTGGATCGAATCGGCACGCCGTGATGTCCTCGTGTTGGGGGGCTGACATGGCGAAGCTTGCGCTGGCGTTGATTGCACTGGCTGCGGGATGCACGAGCCGAAGCGACGAGGCTACATCGGGCTCATCGGGGAACCTCTCCGCAAGCGAGCAGACAGCGACCGCGCGCGCCACGCGTGATCACCTTCGCGTGGCGTTTCCGACGCTCTTTGCCAAGGCGACCGAACGTCCAAGGACCGCCGCAGCGCCGGTCGTCGGCGGCTGGTCGACGCGCAGCGACAGTAGCGTTGTGGCGGGGGGCGGCGGGGGGCGGCTTCAAACCTCGTCGTTCGTTCCTAGTCTCGCGGCCGTGCCGTTTGCCGTTGAAGGCGATGGTGTAGCGATTCGCGTCCGCCTTCGCGAACTCGCGAGTTCGCCCGGCGCACTTGTCGACGACGAGGTCTATTACCCGGCGACCTTCGCGGGCAAGGCCTCGACGTACGTGCAACGCGTCACGAAGGAAGGGACCGAGGACTTCCTCGTTCTCGACAGCCCGCCCGCGCAGCCGCAGGTCGAATACGACGTCTTCTTGGACCGCGGCGTTGAGGGCCTCCGGCTTGTCGATGGCGTGCTCGAGTTCGTGGGGACGAAGGGCACCCCGCGAATGAGAATGTCGCGACCGGTTCTCGAGACCGCCGACGGCAAGTTTGTCGAGCCGCGCGTGAGCCTCTTGGGCTGCGCCGCCGACACCGACGCGCGGCCACCGTGGGGTCGCGCGCCCGTTGCGCCGGGCGCAACGGAGTGTCGCGTGCGCCTCGACTGGTCCGATATGCCCGTCACGTATCCGGTACTCGTGGACCCCGAGTGGGTGAACACGGCGGCGATGGTGGCCTCGGGTCGAAAGGAGCACGCGATGAGCCTGCTCGACGACGGCCGCGTCCTCGTCACGGGCGGCGGCCTCAGCGCGGCACACTACTTCACGAGCAACGAACTCTACGATCCGGCGACCCGCACCTGGGCCGTCACGGGTAGCTTCTCAAAGAGGCAATCGCACACCCAGAGCAAGCTCCTCGACGGCCGCGTCGCAGCGATTGGTGGCGGCTCGCCGATCACCAGTGGAAGCGCGTGGAATCGCCTCTCGCTCTACACGCCGGCAACGGGCACCTGGGTGGACGGCACACCGCTCATCACGTCCAGGATCCTGCATACTGCAACGGTGCTGGCCGATGGCAAGGTGTTCGTGACGGGAGGTCAGAATTGGCCGACGTCGCTCACAGCGACGGAGGCCTACGACCCCGTGGCCAACACGTGGACCGCGCGCGCCGCGATGTCGACGGGCCGAAGCTCTCACGCGGCCGAACGACTTCACAACGATCGCGTGCTTGTCGCCGGCGGCTGGACCGGCGCGGCGGCGACCGCGAGCGCGCAAGTCTACGATCCAGTGGCCAACACCTGGGCCACGACGGGTAGCCTCGCGACGGCGCGGTACGGGCACAGCTTGACGCGGATGTCGTTCGATCTGGTTGTGGCTGCCGGCGGCACCGGGGCGGCCGGGGACCTCGCCACCGCGGAGCTCTACACGCCGATCACCGGGTTCTTCACGCCAACATTGCCCGCGATGGCGAGCGCTCGCACGCGCCACACGGCGGTGGCGCTCGAGGGCGATCTCTTGCTTGTCGGTGGCAAGAACGGTGCGACCACGCTGAACACGGTCACCCGCTATGGCAGCGTGACCAACACCTGGGGCGCGGAAGAGAACCTGCCGCTGGCCAAAGAGGGGCACCGCTCGTTGAAGTTGAACACCGGCGAAGTCCTCACGGCCGGCGCGGGAAGCGCGGAAACGTGGGGGTCACCGTTCAATCCGGAGCAGCCGAGCGCGCTCCCCGTGAAGGTCGAGTGGCTCACGGGACCGGGCGTTCGCTCCGCCAGCGACCTGCTAAGCGTGCGGCTGACGAACTCGTCGGGCGCCGACAAGACCGTCACGGTGCAGCTCACCGGTCGCGGCCTCGACGAACGCTCGGCGACGCGTCTCATCGGAACCTACACGGTTGGCACGACGCCGCTCACAGTGACGTTCCCTGCGGGCAACCTGCCGGTGCAAAGCGTGGGCACGCAGGCCCAGGCGGAGGTGCGTGTAGAGCTCACCCAGCCGAGCGGGGTCGTGCACATCCCGAGCCCGCCGATGCACTACGAGTTCGCCAACGGCTACGCCACGGTCACCCTCTTTGGCTCGACGCGCAAGGCGGTTCCGGCGAACTTCGACCCGCGAAACTACTTCACGCTGACCGCCGGCGAGCTTGTGGTGACCCAGGCGTCGATGATGGCGCTGCTCAAGACGTCCACGGAAGCCGCCTTCACGAACACCGGGCGCGTGTGGAACGGCACGAGCTACACCGAGATGGCCTCCTTGCCGCCGAACGGAGGCGATGGCGGTACGGTCACGGGCATGGTGCCGCTCGACTTGGATCTGTCGGACCTCTTGGCGAACACGAGCAGCATTTTCGTGGCGAGCGCGGAGACGGGGACGGTGCAGCCCTACACGGTCTGCAACAACTGGCGCGGCGTCTTCATCGACTCGGGTTTCTCCGAGAGCTACGGGGCCAACAAGGAGAGAACCCTCACCGCTGCGCAATACGCGACGTTCATGATCACGCGCCGCTCCGACGGAGCGCTCGTGGCGAACGGCAACTTCACGGTGCTCGGCTGCTCCGTGGTGAACCTCAGGTCGAACACCGACTACGTGGTGTCGCTGATTCCAAAGCTGAAGCGGCTCGATGGTGCCGAGCTTCGAGCCAACTACGGCGACCTCAAGCTGACGACGACGTCGGCTCCATTTACCATCTATCCCGTGGCGGTCCCGGCAGGGAGCTACAAGGGGATTAAGCGAGGAACTTCGCTCGTTGTCTCGACCGGGGTGCGAACGAAGGTCGGTTCGAGCGTCGGGATCAACGCGGAGTATCAAGACTCGCTGACACGGGCGATGGCGGCCGCAACCTTAGTCTTTGGTGACTCCGCGGTCATGCCCGCCGGCGGGAAGCCCCTGCGCGTGCTGACCGAGCGAAATTGCGCAGATGTGGATACGCTTGGGTCGATTAGCTGTGGAGCCGACCCCACTCTCTACATCGGGCCCGGCCACAGCCTCTGGAAGTTCATCGTCGCCCACGAAATCGGGCACGTCGCGCAGAGACGCCTGGGCGGCCTCGTAGGGCGCGACTACTACGATCACACGCCGCTTCCGGCCCTTTGCACGTGCGCCCATGCGTCGCCCGCCACCTTTCACTGTCTATCGGGCGTTAGCTTCACCGACAACGCGCAAGACGAGGGCTTTGCGCACTTCATCGCGGCACGCGCGTGGAACGATCTGTCGGCCAACAAGGTATTTGTGTACTACAAGCAATCGTATCGAGCCGCCGATCCCCTTGGCGTCGGCGGACTCGAGTCCCCGCCGGCGGCGCGGTACTGCGGCGACGGCCTGAAGTGGGAGGAGACGAACTGCGCCCCGACGCTCTCCTCTGACTTGGGCGTTGAGTGGGATTGGTTGAACTTCTTCGTCGGAACGGCGACGGGCGTTGACGCGATCACGCCGACTCAGATCGGGGCGGTTTACCGGAGGGCGTGCGGCGGCAATTGCAACGACGAGGATAGACCCACGTGGTCGACGTTGAAAGCCGCGGCGGTGGACCCATTGGCGGACGGAGGCGCTCCCGTGCTTCCGACCCTCCAACAACGCGCCAAGTTCACCACGCAGGGAGACGTCCAGGGTGTTGACCATTAGGCGAGTGGTGGCTGCGGCCTGGCTGTTGCTTGCAGCGAGTTGCTCGCGGGAAGCTGCGGCACCTCAGGAGCGCGCGGCGACACCCACGGACGGCGGATCGATACGTCCTGACGGCTCGAGCACGGTGACCGAAGCTGGACCTGTTCGCGACCCCTGCGCTGGCCTCGAGCCCAGCCCGACGTGCGTTCATCCACCCGTCACCCGGTCCTGCGCGGACGGCTGGTGCCTCATCCCCGCTGGATGCTTCATTATGGGGTCGCCGCCATGCGAGTGGGGCCGCGGGCGCAACAGCGAGACGGAATCCGAGACGACCCTTACCCACGCGTTCTACATGCAGGAGAAGGAGCTCACGATCGGCGAGTGGGCGGCAACCGGCGAGCTCAACGTGACGCTGGCGCGAGCCGGCGCCGAGCAATGCACGGAGCCGTCGTGTCCTGTTGCGCAGGTCAACTGGTACGAGGCTCTCCGATTTGCGAATCGGTACTCGGCTTGGAAGGGCAAGCCGGAGTGCTACACGCTTCAAGGCTGCGGGCCCGACGCCGGCCCCGGACCGTTTGGTTGCACCAACGTGTCGGCGGTGAACACCTCGGTCTACGACTGCGATGGTTACCGATTGCCGACGGAGGCAGAATGGGAGTACGCGGTGCGAGCGGGCACGAGGTCGCCGACCTTCGCGGGGCCGCTGACCCCGATTCCGCCGCCGGCCGATCCCACGGACTGCAGCACGCAGCCCATCATTGAGCCCTTCGCCTGGTATTGCGCGAACTCGGGTGGACGCACGCACCCCGTTGGTCAAAAGTCGCCGAACCCGTGGGGGCTCCTGGATTTGCTGGGCAATGTTCTGGAACACACATCGGACATGTACACCGGCATTGGGCACAAGCCCGCGCGTCGGGTCGACCCCGGGGCGCTCATCGTGCCGGGCGATTCGACGCCGCTCCGTGGCGGGAGCGCGCTCCTGGCGCCGCGCAACACGCGGTCGGCGGGTCACATCGGTTTCACGCGTCTCGCCACAGATGGCGGTCTGCGCCTCGTGCGCACGGCGAAGTAGTCATAGTCTAAGGGAGTGGTGTCGCGCGTGAGGTGGGCGGTCGTCGCTCTCGCGCTGGCGAGTTGCTCGAGCGGCAAGCAAGCGCCATCGATCCAAGAGCCGCCGGACGCGTCGGTCAGCCCGCGGCTCCCGGATGCTGGACCTGCGCCCGCGACGACCGAAGCTGGGCCTGTTCGTGACCCCTGCGCTGGTCTCGAGCCCAGCCCGACGTGCGTTCATCCGGTGGTCGCGCCGTCGTGTAACGACGGCTGGTGTCTGATTCGCGCTGGATGCTTCATCATGGGCTCGCCCCCCTGTGAATGGGGTAGGGGTCGATTCTCAGAGACCGAGTCGGAGACCACCCTGACACATGCGTTTTACATGCAAGAGAAGGAACTTACGATCGCCGAATGGGGCGCGACGGGGGAACCAAACGTCACGCTGATGCGGGACGCGGGAGTAGCCCAGTGCGTGGAGGCGTCCTGTCCCGTGGCGCAGGTCAACTGGTACGAGGCGCTTCGCTTCGCAAACAAGTACTCGGCTTGGAAGGGATTGCCAGAGTGCTACCGCGTGGAGGGTTGCACGAGCGACGCGGGGACCGGGGTTTATGGGCCTACGTGCGCCAACGTTTCGGTGATCGGCCCGTCCGTTTACGACTGCACCGGCTACCGTCTCCCAACCGAGGCGGAATGGGAGTACGCCGCGCGCGCCGGCTCGCGAACGGCGACCTACGCCGGGTCGCTCGCCCCAACGCCGCCACCGGCCTCGCCCAGCGACTGCAGCGTCCAGAACGTACTTGAGCCTATCTCGTGGTACTGCGCGAACGCCGGCGGCGTCACTCATCCGGGCGGCCAGAAGGCTCCCAATGCCTGGGGCCTCTTCGACATGGCAGGGAACGTAGGCGAGTACACCTCCGACCTCTTCGTGGGTATCGCCTACGCGCCAGCGCGTCGAGTCGATCCCGGGGGCACGCTCATCGACGGCGCGGCTTCCCCGATGCGGGGCGGCGGTGCGATCGGTACGCCGCGCGGCATGCGGTCTGCGAATCGCTATGACATACCGCGGATTGGGGCCCTCGGCGGCCTCCGCCTCGTGCGCACGGCGAAGTAATCGTAGGGTAGGCGGGTGCGCTCACTCCGGAAGGCCGCGCTGATCGCAAGTGCGCTCGCGAGCTGCTCGCGCGGCGAGCAAGCGACGTCGACCCAGGAGCCGGCGGACCCGTCAGCGAGCCTGCAGCCACCGGATGCTGGACCTGCGCCCGCGACCACCGAAGGTGGGCCTGTTCGTGACCCCTGCGCGGGCCTCGAGCCAAGCCCGACCTGCCTTCACCCCGCGGTCACGCCGTCCTGCAAAGACGGCTGGTGCCTCATTCCGGCGGGTTGCTTCATCATGGGGTCGCCGCCATGCGAGTGGGCGCGTGGCCGAAACAGCGAGACGGAGTCGGAGACGACGCTGACGCATGCGTTCTACATGCAGGAAAAGGAGCTCACGATCGGGGAGTGGGTGGCGACCGGCGAGCCGAACGTGACCCTGCTACGCGACGCAGGCATCGTGCAATGCACCGATCCCTCGTGCCCGGTGGCGCAGGTGAACTGGTACGAGGCCCTTCGGTTTGCCAACGCCTTCTCGAAGGCTCGTGGTGTGCCCGAATGCTACCGCCTTGAGGGGTGCGAGTTGGACGCGGGGACCGGCCCAGTGGGCCCGTCTTGCGCGACCGCAACTACGGTGAATGCGTCGGTCTACGAATGCGAGGGCTACCGTCTTCCGACGGAGGCCGAGTGGGAGTACGCCGCGCGTGCGGGCACGCGAACGGCCACCTTTGCGGGGCCGCTCACGCCTTCGGAACCGGCGGCCGGTCCAGCGGATTGCAGCGCGCAGCCCGTCCTTGATGCCATCGGTTGGTATTGCGGCAACTCGACGGGCACTACGCACCCGGTGGGCGAGAAAGCACCGAACCCTTGGGGCCTCTTCGACATCGCCGGGAACGTCCCCGAGCACAACACGGACGTCTACGTCGGCATTGGCTACAGTCCCGCCGTTCGCGTGGACCCGGGCGCAGCGATCCTTCCGGGAACGGACCCCTTCGTGGCGGAGGCGCCATCAGCGTCCCTCGAAGCCTCCGCTCCGCGGGACATCTTGGGTTTCCACGCTTCTCGCCGCAAGGTGGCCTGCGCCTCGTGCGCACGGCGAAGTAGGTCGTGGTGCAAGCGACCGCGCGAGGCGTCGTCGCCGATGCGCTCGCAGGTCGCTCAGCCTCGAAACGAGTCAGTTCGTCCGTCGCGAAGGCGGCACGCTGCGCGGTCGCTTCGTCACGCTCTTCTCCGGCGCCTTCTCCAGCACCGCCTTCTCAGCCGGCGTCTTCTCCGCTGCCGTCGCCGTCTTCGCGCCGCCGCTCGGCGCGTTCTCAACGCCCGCCGTCGTCGCCACCGCTTCGCCGTCGCGTGCGGCCCAGAAGTCGCTGATCTTCGGCCACAGGCCCTTGGCCGCGCTCTTCGACACGACGGCGCCGACGTGGCCGCCGGGCAGGTGCAAGAGCTCCTTGTCCTTGGACGACACGAGGTCCATGAGGATCTGCGCGCCCTTCGCCGGCACGATGTTGTCGTGCTCGAAGGTCACCGCGAGCAACGGACAGCGGATGTTTCGAAGCTCCACGCGCTCGCCGGCCAGCGAGAGCTCGCCCGTGAGGAGCGCGTTCTTTTGGTAGAGCTCCTCGATGTACTTGCGGAACGCCTCGCCGGGGAACGAGATGTTGTCGTTGCCCCACGTCTCTAGGGCGATGAAGCCGTTCAAGAACTCGTCGTCCCACGCGCGGTCGAGCATGTAGACGCCCTTGGCGAGGTTGAGCGTGGGCCGCAACATCAAGAACGTCGCCTGCATGAGCTGCCAAGGCACGTTGCCGAACGCGTCGAGGATGACGCCCACGTCGAACTCCTTGCGACGCGTCCATTGCGAAAGAAGGCCGCCGTCGTCGAAGTCGATGGGCGCCGCGATGTCGACGAGCGACGCGATCTTCTCGGGACAGGCCGCCGCGTAGATCGTCGCGAGCGTTCCGCCGAGGCAATAGCCGAGGACGTGCACGTCTTCGCCGCCGGAGCGCTCCGACGTCTTGCGGATCGCGCGGCCCATGTAGCCGTGGCAAATCGCATCAAACGACAGGTAGCGATCTTCTGCGCCGGGCGTGCCCCAGTCGATGACGTAGACGTCGTGACCACGCGCCACGAGCCACTCGACGAAGCTCTTCTGCGGCATCAAGTCGAGCACGTAGTGCCGGTTGATGAGCGACGGCGCGAGGAGCACGGGGCGCTTGTAACGAACGCCCTCGGGCCGCGGCCGGTAGCGGAGGAGCTTCCACTTGTTCTCAGCGAAGACCACGTCGGACGGCGTTTGGCCGACGGCGGGCTTCTCGCGCTTGGCGAGACGCGCGAGGTTCATCAGGCGCTTCACGAGCTTGTTCGGTTGCGGCTCAACGTTCGCCATAGACGTCTCTTCTGCCTTCGGTTGCGACTCGGTCCGAGCCTTCGGCTACTTCGCGCCGCCCGACACGTTGCCGGCGTTGGGGAGCGCCTTCATGGCGGCTTCGTCGTAGAGCGCTTCGAATTGCTCTTGGAAGCGCCCGTAAACTTGCTTGCGACGCACCTTCATCGACGCCGTGAGCAGGCCCGACTCGACGGTGAGCGGCGAGCTGAAGGCGACGTACTTTCGCAGCGTCTCGTGGTGCGCGACCTCGCTGTTGACCTTCTCGACGGCGGCCTTCACGTGCGCGTGGAAGTCGCCCGTCAGCTCTGTCTCGACGTGCGGCCAGACGCCGCAGACGAGGTAACGCTTCGCGTCGCCGTAGACGACGACGTGTCCGATCTTGGCGTCGTCGCGGAAGCGAATCTCGATGTTCGCGGGGGGCACGTTCTTGCCGCCGGCGGTCACCAGGATGTCCTTCTTGCGATCGATGATCTGGAGGAAGCCGTCTTCCGTGTAGCGGCCCACGTCGCCGGTCTTGAACCAACCGTCGGTCGTGAAGCACTCCTTCGTGGCCTCTTCGTCCTTGTGGTAGCCGCGGAAGATGTTCGGCCCGCGCGCGAGGATCTCGCCGTCTTCGGCGAGCTTGAGCTCGACCGACGGGAGCGCTTTGCCGACGGAGTCGAAGCGGAAGCCGTTGGGGCGGTTGAGCGTCAGCGTGGGCGAACACTCCGTGAGGCCGTAGCCCTCGATGATGAGGACACCGCTCTTGTAGAAGAGCTCCTTGACCTCACGCTTCAGGCCGGCGCCGCCGGAGAGGCAGAAGCGCAAGTTGCCGCCGGTCAGCTCGGCGAGCTTGGACTTGATGGTCGACTCGTCGCCGTTCGCCCCATCGGAGGCCATGATGGCCATTTTTTCCCAGTGCGACGGCACGCTCATGAAGACGCTCGGCTTGAGCTCCGGCATGCGCGCCATGACCGACTGCGGATCCGACAGGTACGTCGTGAAGCCGAGCGTGTTGCCGAGGCACATCTCGCCGAAGCCGAAGATGTGGCTCATGGGCAACCACAAGATGTCGACCATGCCCTCGTCTAAGAGCATCGCGTTGCACTCGAGCCAATCGCGGCCGTTGATGCCCACGTTCTTGTGCGTGAGGGGAACGCCCTTGGGGTTGCCCGAGGTGCCGCTCGTGTAGAGCATGATGCCGGGCTGATCGAGCGAGACCGACGTCATGGTCCGCTCGAAGAGCTCGTTGTCGCGGGCGTGGAGCGCCTTGCCCTTGGCGATGGCGTCGCTGAACGTCGTGATCTTCTTTTCGACGTCCGCGAGGCTCGGGAGAGGTTGCCGCTTTCCCGCGGCGGGGGTGGTGCTCGCGAGCACCTTGGCCACGTCGAGACGGGAGTCCATGAGGACCACCTTCTCGAGCGTCGGCATGTCGAACCACGCATCAAAGACGCGCGCCAAAAGCGCGGGCGTGTCTACAAAGAGCACTCGCGCGTCTGCGTGGTTGACGATGTAAGCCGCCTGCTCGGCCGTGCTCGCCGGGTAGATAGGAACCATCACGCATCCCGCGGATTCGATGCCTAGGGCTGCCGACGCCCATTCGACTCGATTGGGAGCAAAGATGGCCACCCGGTCCGCGCTCTTGAGCTCGGAGGCGACAAGAAAGAGAGCTACGTTGCGGATCTCCTCCGCGAAAGTGTTCCAAGTGACAGGGCGCCAGCCGGTCGGCTGCGTCTTGTCAGAAAGCATGAAGCGAGGCTTGTCGCCGTGGGTCGCGAGGCGATCGAAGACGGCCCGCGGGGCGATGCGAAGTTCGAGAAACGGCGTGATGTCCAAGGTGCCCGTCCTTTCAATACTGCACTGGGGCGCGGTTGTTCTTCCCTTGGTCTCACGACCGAGCGTCGTGGCCTTTGTTCTTGCCGCGAGGCGCGCCCTTTTGGTCGGCGCCTTGGTCGGCGAGCTCGGCGAGCTTCTCTTCGAGATCGAGGATGCGACTCTCAAGCTTGTTCAACACGTGAAGCGAGCGCTCTTGATCGTGGCGCGTGGGCAAACCCCAAGCCGACCACCAGTTTGCCGCCGCCTTCTCGTAGGCGGCCTTGCCCTTCATGGCGGCCGTCAGCATGGCGCCCGACGACCCGAGGACCATGGGGTTCTTAAGCACCGACTCCATGTACTTGGCGGTGGTGTTCTCCCAGGCGTCGAAACCCTTCTTCCACGTTTCCCAGAGCATGCGTGCTTCTCCTTGCCTGGCGGAGCGGTGGCTTAGCAGGCCGCCCCGCGAAATCACGTTTGTCGTCTACGGTTTGTCGTTTCGTCTGGTGCGGGCACAAAAGTGCGCGAAATCTGGGGCCTTTCGCCTCAGGGACCGAGCCCCAGACGTCGAAATTCTGCCGCCTCGGTGAAGTCTTCCGCTGGCTCGTTGTTTGCGGAGGCGATGCGGGCCACCTCCCCGAAACACTCGAAAAAGTACGAGACCTGCCGGCGCGTCGTTTTGGCCCCCGCGATGGGCTCCACCGTCACGAGCGTCTTCACCCGCAAGGTCTGCGAGAACGTGATGTCCGGGAGCGCGAGTCGCCCCGTCGCGTCGACCTTCGTCTCGTAGGTGTCCTTGCCCGCGTACGGTTGCCCGCGGAGCGTTCCGTTGCGAACGGTACCCGTCGACGACATCGTCGCGCCGGCCACGAGCGGCAGCTTGTAAAGGACGACCGGTGGCTCGTAGACGAGCAGCGTCTTTCCGTCTGCGCCGTTCTGGTCGACCGACGCGACGCCGAGGATTTTGATCTCGCTCTCGCTGCGCGCATAGACGGCGACGTTGCGCGCGGCGAGCTCCAGCGGCGCGACGAACTCGGCGGCGGGGAACGAGCCGGCGTACCACTTGTCTTCGATGTGCTGCGCCGTGATGGTCGCGAGCCGATCGTCGCGGAAGGGGACCGAGTAGTCCCAAAGACGTTGGCCGTTCGCCTCGACTCGGCCCGCGAGATCGACCTGGCGCGTCTGCCCGTCGGGGTTCACGAGGAAGCGCGCCGGTACGTCGAAGCTGGGCGCGAGCTCCTTCGATTCGATCTTGCCGTCGAGGTTCGGCACGCACGCGAGCGGCGCCGGCGCTCCGGCCTCGTAGCTCGCGTTCTGCGGAAGCGTCGTTTGGTTCTCGCCGCACGCTGCTGCGTGCAAGACGAAGAGCGCGCCGAGCGCGGCGGTACAGGTCAAACGATAGGTCGAGCGAAAGGCGGATTCGAGGCGGGAGAGACTCATGGTTCGACCTTCCTAGAAGACGTATGCGAGGCGCAGGCGCCAGAGCTGCGCGGGACGTGCGGAGAGCCCCGCGCGCGGGTTGTCGAGCCCGGCCAAGGGAAAGAGCGTGGCCTGCTCGACGGCCACGCGGAAACCGAGCCGGTCTTCGTACGTGAGCGTCGGGTCGACCTCGATGCCGAGGGGCGCTTTTTCGCCGGGAGCTGACGCCTTTTGCACGGCCCACGAGGCCACCGCCGCCACGTCGAAGGCGAACTCGCCGGAGGCGGTGCGACCGATGCGAAGGCGGCCGTGGGGACGCACGTAGACGGCGTCGGTGACGGTACCGATGATCTCGCGAAAGAGAATGCGATCGACGCGGTAGTCGGGGTGGAAGCGGAAGTTGTCGACGCGCATGTCGTAAGGCGGAATCGCCTGGGGACCGTCGAGATCGCCGGCGCGGGGCGGCGCCGCGTTCGTACTCGCGCGAGCGCCGAAGCCCGGTGCGTTGTCTCCGCTCGCATAACCGAGGTCGACGCCGCCGCGCGCTCCCGCGTCGGCTTCGCCGATCTCGCTGATGAGCGCAGCGCCGAGCTGCCGCGAGGTGGCCGGCGTGCGCAAGAGCGCGCCTGGCAAGAGTGAGCTCTGCTCGACCTCCGCGAAGAGGTACGCCGCCTCGCCCTCGACGCGCACGTATTGCGACGTGATGCGCGCCCACGCGTCGATGGCGCCGGCGCGAAAGCCCCGCTGCATGATCTGGGACGCCGTGATGGGTGGCGGCGCCGCGGCCGCGAGGTAGGTGCTCGGCACGTCCTTGTCTTGCCAGCGGTACGAGACGTACGAGCCGTATTCGACGGTCGCCTTGCCGGCGCGCGTGCGGCGCTCGCGCGCGAGATCGTCCTTGAAGTTCAGGACCGCGAGCGTGGCCGACTGGACGCTCGCCGCCGGCTCGAAGGCGATGCTGCGGCCTTGAATTCCGCGCGGCGTGAGCGGCCCGATGGCGGAGACGTCGTACGCGAGGGCGAAGACGTGGCCCGCCGAGGGCACGATGAGGGCGAGCCGATCGGCCGCATCGCCGCTGTCGCAGTCGGCGCAATCGCCGCCGTTCACCGTCATGCCGAGGCCCCAGTGGGCGCCCATGCGGCCAGCCGTGACGACGCCGAAGGGCAAGAGCGCTTCGCCGTACGCGCGCTTGAGGCGCATCGCCGCCTCGGTCGGTGAGCGCTGCGTCGTCGACGCCGAAGGGATCCCCTCGGGGACGCTGCCCCACGCGAGGTTGTCGAGGACATCGATGCGCGCCTTCACGGCGACCATGCCGCCGGGCGCGTAGATCGCGACGTCGGTGCGGAGGCGCGTGTCGAAGAGCGTGAAGGTCTGACGCTTCGGCTCCGAGAGCGAGACGGGAAAGAGCAGCTGCCCCGACGGCGTCGCGCCGCGATCGAGATCGAGGTTGGTGAGCGCTTCGCCGCGGGTGCGCAGGTACCCCGAGACCTTCACCTCGGCGCTCTCGCGCGGCGTGATGTCTTGTCCGATGTCGGTGAAGCCCGTGGCGCGCGCGCTGGTCGTGGCCGCCAGAAGCGCGGCAAAGACGCCGAGCGCGGCCCAGCGAAAACGCGACGTGCGACAGGCGCCGTCGTTCACGGCGCGTCTTCTCCCGGCGCTTCGCGCGTCGCCGGGGCGCTCTTCGCGGGCTCGGCGTCGCGCGCGCCGGCGTCCAAGAACGCCAGCAGATCGCGGTTCGAGGCCTCGCGCGCTTCGATCATGGGGAAGTGCCCGCAGCGCGGGTAGACGACGAGCCGCGACGACGGAAGGTCGCGCGACAAGCGCTCGCCGAAGGTGACCGGCGTCACCACGTCTTCGCGGCCCCACATGAGGAGCGTCGGTTGTGCGATGCGGCGGTATTCGCGCTGCACCGCGGCAAAGCGCTGCCCGCGCACGGCCGCCAGCGCCGCCGCCACCGTCCCGGGGCGCTCCAAGGCGCGCTCCACCGCTTCGATGAAGTCTTCCGTGACGTACTTCTTGTCGTAGAAGGCCAGCGCGATGCGCTCGTCGGTGCGCTCCTTGTAGAACATGCTGAAGAACATCTCGCCGACGCCCTCCGCACGCGACCAGTGAAAGAACGGCGGGAGCTGCTCCTCGTAGACCCAGGCGTCGTAGAGCGCGAGGCGCGTCACGCGTGAGGGCGCCTTGAGCGCGACGGCGAGCGCAACGCTGCTGCCCCACGAGTGGGCCACGAAGGCCGCCTTCTGGATGCCGCGGGCGTCCATGAGCGCGAGCACGAGATCGGCCTGCGCCTGCGGCGAGTAGTCGCCGGGCGGACGGTCGGTCCAACCGAAACCCTTGAGGTCCAACGCGAGGACGCGATGCGTCTTGTCGAGGGCGGGGATGACCGGCGCCCAGTTCTCGAGGGCCGACGCGAAGCCGTGGAGCATCACGACGGCGGGGCCGGTCCCCGTGTCGCTGAAGCGGACGCGCGCGCCGCTGACGTCTGCGAAGGTGGCCCCTTTGGGCTCTCCGGGCATCGAGCCAGTGTGAAAATGCATGCAACCTGCAATGGAAAAGAGGAGCCCCACCCCAAACGCAAACCGGAGGAAGCGCAAACAGGCGGCCTTTGCCGTAGCCGTCACGGAGAGAGCCTCTGCACTTCGGCGGCGTCCACGAAGTCGGCCGGCGGCTCGGTGAACTGATCGGCCGCTGAGACGACCTTGGCCACGGCGCCGTAACACTCGGCCACGTAGATGTACGAGCGCGTGTAGGTGCTCACCACGGAGCCCGTCAGCGTCTTCTTGAGCAGCGAGTTGATGCGGAAGACCTTGAAGGAGCCGAGCGACGTGGACGTCTTGAGCTCGCCTTCGGCGTCGACCTCGAAAGTGTACTTCTCGGTGTAGGGCACGTTGAGCGTCAGCGGGATGTCGCCGCTCGCGGTGGCCGTGACCTCCCACTTCTTTCCCTTCTCGAGGGGGAAGGCCAACGTCGGCACCGTCGGGTTGTAGGTCGTCTTGTACGAGCCGCTCCCGCTCGCCGGCGAGACGACGCCGCGGAGCTCGAGGGCGCCGGCGGTCACCGCGAAGACACCCAAGAGATCTTTCGCGTCGGAGAGGCGCACCGCGTAGGTCGCGCCGGGGTACGTGCTCTCGAACCACTGGCCCGTGAGCGGCATCGTCTCGAGCACGAGCGTGTGATCGCCGGTGAGCGCCGCAGAAAAGTCCCACGTTCGCGCGGCGCCGCCTTCGGCGCCGGTCCCCGCCGTGCTCACTTTGACGCCCGAGGTCGTCACCTTGAAGGTGCCTTTGAGGCCGGCGCGAAGCGGCACCTCGGCGGCGGTGATGACGCCGTCGGCGTTTGCCGTGCAAAGCCCCGAGTCGACCACGGGCGCCGGCGCGTCCGTCGTTGCGCTGTCACTGACGCTACCGTCAGTCTCCGGCGTCGAGGTCCCCGCATCGGCCGTCGTCGGCGAGGCGCACGTTCCGTCGGCTCGGCACTGCCCCGACGCGCAGTCGGCGTTGACGGTGCAGCTCCGGGTGACGTCGTCTTCGCCGCATGCGCTGGGCAAGAGCAGAAGGACGCTCAGGCCCAGCCCCACCATGGCGACGAAAGGGGAGCGGCGAAGGGCGGTGAAAAGCGCGTTCATGAGACCTCGAGTCCTTCGCCGGCAAGCCCGCCACCCCGCCCGAGGTGCCCGCGTGCCGCTCTTCGTAGACGGCCGCGGGCGCTTCGGCAAGGCACCGCGTCACCCGGTTGTTGCTGCAACGCAGCATCCGTGTGACGCAGGCACCGTAGTCGCGCTGGCTTCGACGTCAAGCGCTCATGTGCGTCGCAGCATTTGAGGCCCCTAGGGGCGGCGCCGCGGTGCCTTTCGGGGCGCGGCGACCTCGGGCCGGCGGAGCGCGCTCTTCAGCTCCTCCAGCTCGCGCCTCAAATCCGCTACGTCGTCGTTGGAGGGCGGAGGCGGCGGGGGCGGGGCAGCCGGCGCTGACACCGCTGGACCCACGACCGCGTCGAAGCCGAGGCCCGGGCCACCGCCGAAGAGGAGGCGCGCCAAGGGGTTGGTCTGCATCGCCAGACTCGCCAGCGGACTCATCGTCGTCGCGCTCTTCATGCCCTGCTTCGTGTGGTTGTAGAGCTCGAGGGCCCAGGTGACGTATCGACCGAAAAACTCGGTCAATGCGTCGTCTTTCATCCGAATGAGTGAAAGGAGGAGCGGCACCGGCAAGAGCAGCGCGCCACGGCGGCTCTCCAAGATGATTTGCGTAAGCGTAAGCTGCGTCAGATCGGCGCCGGTCTTGGCGTCCACCACGCGTGCGTCGGAGCCCGATTGGATCTTCTGCGCGAGCTCTTCGAGCGTGATGTAGCGACTCGACTCGGTGTCGTAGAGGCGTCGGTTCGAATACTTCTTCACGAGCATGGGCGGGCATGGGCCGTACTCGACGGGCCGGCGGCCGGCAAAGGGAAAGCGCGCAGAAAGCGGCGAGCCCGCCCTCAATTGTTGCGGTGCACAAAAAGATCCTTGACGGTGCCCACGTCGGGCCTTAGTTTCCTGCTCGTCCGAGGCCCAAAACTGGGGAATCGGGCCTTCAAACGGAGATTCCCATGGTTGAGAACATGACTTCGCAGGTGCAGCAGGGCTTCGGCATGTGGAAGAAGGCGTGGGAAGACCACGTGAGCCGCGTCAGCTCGATCTTCACGGAAGTGAACAAGCTCGAGCAGAAGAACGTTGAGCAGTTCACCACCGCCGTCGACGAGTTCGCCAAGCTCACGCGCGAGAACCTCGCGTACGCCACGCAGCTCGCGGCCGAGTGGCGCAAGGTCTCCCTCGAGGCGACCAAGAAGGCCACGCAAATGGTCGGCGGTCAGGGCTGATCATGAAGCTCTGAAGCTCGGCGCGCCTCGGGTTTCCGAGGCGCGCTTGTTCATTTTCTGAGGCCGCCATGGAAAACCTCCTGACCCAGCTCGGGCTCCCCGAACCGCAGCTCGCGCCCACCCCGAAAGACGTCGTCTTCGAAGACGGCATCGCGAAGCTCTATCGCGTTCGGCCAACGGCGAAGCGCGCCGGGTACCCGCTCCTCTTGGTGCCCTCGCTCATCAACCGTTGGTACGTGCTCGACCTCAGGCCCGGAACGAGCCTCGCCCACGTGGTGCAGGACGCGTGCTCCGAGCTCTTCATCCTCGATTGGGGCACGCCCCGCGACGAGGATCGATACCTCTCGTGGGAAGACGTGCTCGATCGCCTCGCGCGGACCATCCGCGCCGTGAAGCGTCGCACCGGCGCTCCCAAGGTCGGCCTCCTCGGGTATTGCATGGGCGGAACGCTCGCGGCCATCCACGCCGCGCTCCACCCAAACGACATCGCCGCGCTGGTGAACCTCGTCGGGCCCATCGACTTCTCGAAGGCCGGCAAGCTGGCCAACATGGTCGATCGTCGCTGGTTCGACGCCGAGGCCATCGCCGCCGCCGGCAACGTGAGCGCCGATCAGATGCAGAGCGGCTTTCAGGCGCTCCACCCCACCGGCTCCATCAGCAAGTGGGTCACGCTCGCCGATCGCTACCCCGATCACGACTACCGGGAGGCGTTCTCAGCCCTCGAGACGTGGGCCAGCGACAACATCCCGTTCCCCGGTGCCGCGTACGTCACGTACATCGAGCAGCTCTACCAAAAGAACGCCCTCGTTCACGGCGAGCACTTCGTCAAAGGCGAGCGCGTCGACCTCGCGAACATCCAAGCTCCGACCATGGTCATCACGGCGGAGAAGGACGCGATCTGTCCGCCCGACGCCGCAGCGGCGTTGCTCGACAAAGTCAGCTCCGCTGACAAGAAACTTCTCGCGGTACCCGGCGGTCACGTCGGCGCCGTGGTCGGCAGCAAGGCCGGCACCCATCTCTACCCTGCCATTGCCGATTGGCTGAAGGACCACCTATGCAAATCAATCAACTGAAGATCATCGTGACCGGCGGCGCCCAAGGTATGGGCGCGCATTTCGCCAAGCGCCTCGCCGAAGGCGGCGCGCAAGTCGCCTGTGGCGACGTCAACGAAGCCATGCTCGCGGAGCTGCCGAAGGGCATCCACCGCCGTCGCCTCGACGTCTCGAATGAGAGCGACTGCGAGTCCTTCGTGCATTGGGCGCACGAGGTCATGGGCGGCCTGAACGGTCTCATCAACAACGCAGGCATCATCCGCGACGGCCTGCTCGTCAAGAAGGACAAGACGACGGGCGAGATCAAGAAGTTCTCCACGGCCGACTGGAACGCCGTCATCGGCGTGAACCTCACGGGCGCGACCATGATGGTCCGCGAAACCGTCGCGAAGATGGCGCAGACGGGCCAAAAGCCCGGCGTCATCGTCAACATGTCCTCGATCTCGCGCCACGGTAACCGCGGCCAGTCGAACTACGTGGCCGCCAAGTCCGCCCTCGCGGCGAACACGGTCACCTGGTCGAAGGAGTTCGCGCAATACGGCATCCGCGTCTGCGCCATCGCCCCCGGAATGGTCGAGACGCCCATGACGGCGGGCATGAACCAGAAGGCCCTCGACGCCTTCGTCCAGACGATCCCCGTCGGCCGCATCGGCACGCCAGAAGACCTCTGGCTCGCCGTGAAGTTCGCTCTCGAGTGCGACTACTTCAACGGTCGCACCATCGACGTCGACGGCGGCTCGGGCTTCTGAGACGCGTTGGCCCGGTGTGCCGCCGCCCCGCTTGCGTGACGGCGCCGCGACTGGATGTGAAAGGCGTGGCCCTCGCGGGTCACGCCTTTTCGCTTTGGGGGCGTCGCCCGGTTGAGAGATGACGTTCTAGGGGCAGTCGATGATCTTGGTCGCGGACACGGAAGGCGGACTCTCGACGCCAGCGTCGTCGTAGGCCGTGACCGTGAAGGTCCACGTGCCATCCACGAGCGCGCCAACGCGCGCGGAGCACGAGGGCATCGCGACCATTTTTCCCGCGTCGCCGCAGGCCACCAGGACCCCGGGCACGCACGGGTTACCTACGTCGTTGACGAGGCTCGTCGCTGCGTCGGCCGCGTCCGCGCCTCCGTCGCGACTGCCGTAGAGCTTGAAGCCGGCGAGCGTCTCGACGCACCGGCCGTCGGCGTAGGTTGTCGGCCCGTCCCACGAGAGCACGGCCTCGTCGCACGCGGCTTTTCGCACGCAGCCCGTACCCGCGCAGACATTCCCGCAGGTGCAGTCGAGGTCTTTGCTGCAGGCCGCCCCGATGCCCGCGTCGCCGCCGCTGCACGCGTCGGGCGTCGCCGCCTCGGCTGAAGCCTCCGGGAGCGGTTTCGCATCCGCGGTGCTCGAGGCATCGCTCTCTGCGCCGCCCTCGTTCGTCGCGCTGGCGTCGGCCCCCGTGCCGGGGGTTGCACCTTCGGGGCTCTCCTCGTCGCCACACGCAGCGGCCAAGAACGACGCCGCGAGACAAGAAAGGCCCAGCGCCCACGCGAGACGTCGCTTCATGACGCGAGGTATAGACGACCTGGGAGGCGGTGCAGCCGGACCGGCGAAAAACGCCGCGAGCCGCTGCGGTTTTCACGCTTCAATTTGCGAAGGCCTCAATCTCACCGATGCCCGGGCCCGTGTTGTCCGTCTGCATCGTCAGTGGAATGACGCGGACCTTCTTAATGCAGGGCAACGCGTTCACAAAGCTCACTTCGGCGTTGCCGTTCGGGTCAGCACCGCGCGTGGTCGTCACGTCGGCGGTCCCGACGACATTCCCCCCGCCATCGATGAGTTGAATCCTCGCCGTAAGCACGTCGTAGCCGTCTTGGTAGCTGTCGCCGTTGCCGTAGAGCTTCACGCGGCGCACGGCACGCGGCGCGTTGAACTCAACCTCTGCGTAGAGCGTGTTCGCGCACACTCCCGCCGGGCATTCGTCGACCGCCGAGTACCAGCTCGTGTCGAGGAGGCCGTCGTTCAGGTGGGCCTCCGGCCAACTCGCCGAGTAGACGCTCGACGCGGCAGCGGTTCCACAGCGCGCCAAGTTGCCTGCTGGCACCGCACAAGTCGGGTTGACGATGGTTCCGGGGCAAGCGCCTCCGTCGGGCAGCTTCGAGACGGGGGGCACGACGCTCGCGTCGCTCGCACCCAACGCACCGTCTGGCGGTGAGCCGTCCGAGGCCGTTCCTGTATCGGGCTTCGTCGCGTCCACCACCACGGTGGCGTCTGTTACGACATTGGCGTCTTGGGCCGACGCATCGAGTGCCGTGGCGTCGAGCGCCGTAGCGTCGCCCTTGCCCCCGTCGTTGGTCGAGGCGTCGGGTGCTTCCGCGTCCTCGGTGCTCGTTGCGCCATCGGTTGTCTTCGCGTCGGGCTTCGTGCTCGCACCGTCCACCGCCGCGTCCGCCGGCTCATCGCCGCCACCGACGCCCTCAGTGGTCTCGGCGCACGCCTCGGCAAGGAGCGCCACGGCGAAGGTCAACCCGAGGATGTGTCGAAGGCGCATCCGGCCATTGGATGCGCTCTCGGTCTCCTCGTCAATGTGGGCTCGTCGGGGAGGTGGGCGAGCCCTCGCCGTTCAGCGGCCGAAGATGTCGTTGCGGAAGCTCACGACCACCAGCAACGCGAGCAGCATGATGAGCCCGACGGCGTGGATTTGCGCCTCGACCTTGGCGTCAGGCTTGCGCCTCGCCGCTGCCTCGAAGCCGAGGAACAAGAGTCGACCCCCGTCGAGCGCGGGGAAGGGCAGCAGGTTGAAGCCGCACAGGTAGGCGCTGAGCGCTCCTAAGAAGCGCAACGCGTCGGCAGGGCCGCGGCTGATGGCGCGCGCCGTCTCCTTCACGATGCCAACGGGACCGCTCAGGTCGTCCATCTTGACGCTCGTGAGACCCTTGATGACGGCGACGATGACGAGCGGTGGATCGCGAACGCTCAACCACGCAGCCTCGCGGAACGTGACGGGGACCTTCTTGGTCTCCGGGCTAACTTGAATGCGCCCCGCCGACTCGCCGCCCTTCGGGCCCGGCGTCGCGAACTTGTGAATCGTCTCTCCCTTGCGCTCCACCGTGAGGTCGACCTTCTCGCCGGGGTGCGCGCTGATGGCTTTGCGCAGCTCTTCCCAGGTGCCGACCTTCTGTTCGTTGACCGCGAGGATTCGATCGCCGTCGATGAGCTCGGCCTTCGCCGCCGGTCCACCGGGAATGATCTCGACGCGCGTGGAGGCTTCGTCGACGATGAATTTTCCGCCCAACACGTAGGCGAAGAAGATGAAGATCGACGCGAAGAAGTAGTTGGCGAGGGGGCCTGCCGCGATGGTGACGACGCGGCCCCAGAGCGACGCGTTCGCGTAGCTCCCCTTGTCTTTCGGATCGTTCTCCTCCCAAGGGTTCATGCCTGCGATCTGCACGTAGGCCAAGAAGGGAATGATGCCGATCTGGTAGACCGTGGGGCTCCCCGGCGGCTGGTGCTTGTAGATCGTGGGCCCGAAGCCGATGGAGAACCGAAGGACGCGCATGCCGAAGTGGCGCGCCGCCAAGTAGTGTCCACCCTCGTGGACGATCATCAGGACCGCGAGCCCGAGGATCGCGAGGAGGATGCGCGCTGTCGACATGGAGTCCGAAGAGGATAGGGGAGCCGGGCGGGATCTGAAAGCCGAGGGCGGGCGGAACCGCGCAGGCCGCGTCTTTTTGCGACGTTCGCGGCGGTCTGAGTCGCCCGATACGGCTATGCTCCGCGCGCCGTCCGGGCGATCCCATGGCGTTCTTTGCTCGTCCCGTCGCCGGCGCGCGTCCGATGCAAACGTGGGCTAGGCATGAAACGTGCGCGCGACTCCTGGGGGCTGTGGTCGCCGGCGCGGTCTCCTCCGTCGCCGCCCACGCGTGGGCCGATGAGCCAGCGCCTGACGACGAGGTCCGCGTTCGCGGCGGTCAAGCGGCGGGCTTTGTGGCGCGCGCTCGCGAGGGAGACACGCCGCGCGAGACCACCGACGCCGCAAGCCTCGTCGAGAGCTTGCCGGGCGTGCACGTGCGTCGTCTCGGCGCCGACGACGGCTTCGCCACGCTGTCGATTCGCGGTTCGAGTTCGAGCCAGGTGGCCGTCGTGCTCGCCGGCGTTCCTTTGACGGGCGGCAGCGATCCGACGCTCGACCTCGGGTCCTTGCCCGTGTGGCCCGGCGTCCAGGTGCGCGCCTTTCGGAGCTTTGCCCCAGCGAGCCTAGGGCCCGGTTCCCTCGGAGGCACGCTCGTCCTCTCGCCGCCGCGCCCCATGGGCCACGCCGTCACCGACGTCTACGGAGCCTACGGCTCGCTAGGCGCCGCGCGCATGCGCGTCGCCGATGCGCGGCCCCTCTCGGTGGGCGAGCTCACCACGGCGGTCTCCGCGTCGCGCAGCGACGACGAGTTCGACGCGCTCGCTCCCGACGGGACGGGCCGCACCTTCGCGCGCCGCAGAAATGGCGGGCACGCACAAGCCAGCGGGCTCGTCTCCTACGTGAGGCCCGTCGCATGGTCACCGAACCACCGCGGCTCCCTGCGAATGACGCTCATCGGTCAGGCGAGGCGGCAAGAGCTCCCCGGCACGCTCCTCGACCCGACGCCTTTCGATCAGCTCTCGACGAGCCGCCTTCTGCCCGTCATGGAACTCGCGAGCGAGGTAGGCGGTGGCACGCTGCTCTTGCGCGGTTACGGTCGCCGTGATGAGCAGTCGCTCCGCTCGCGAGGGACCTTCAGCGCCACGCACGAGGGCGACGCCTTCATCCTGGCCGGCGGCGCGCTGAGCTATCGCCGCGCGCTCGGCGAGCGCGCGCGCCTCGAGGTCGTCGGCGACGGAAGCGGGGAGCGCTACGCGCCAGGGCGCACCAACGGTGGCGCGCCGCTCGGGGCTCGGCGCTCGCGGATGGGCCTCGGCGCCGATCTCGAGGTGCCGCTCTCGCGGGGCCTCACCTTCGCGGGCGCCGCCCGCGTCGATGGCTGGTCCGACGACGGTCGCGAAGGGGGAACGCGGACCGAGCTTCGGCCGACGGCTCACGGCGGCCTCGAGGCGGTGACGTCGCTCGTCTCCTTTGCGGCGCACGGTGGAACGACCGCGCGCGCGCCGGCCTTCGTCGAGCTGTTCGGAAACCGCGGCGCCTTCTTGCCGAACGCGGAGCTTCTGCCAGAGACGGCGAAGACGCTCGACGCGGGCTTTCGCGTCACGCCTCGCATCGGCGCACTTCGCCTCGCGCTCGCGCTCACCGGCTTTGCGACCTTCGCCGAGAACCTCATCACGTTCGTTCCCGTGGGCGCCTTCGGTCGAGCCAAGGCGGAGAACATCGGCAAAGCGACGCTGCTGGGGGCCGAGGGCGAAGTGTCGGCGAAGCTCTCGCCGTTCGAGATGCGTGCGGTGTACACGTGGCTATCCGCCAAGAACCTCGGTGAAGGCGCCTGCGCTGCGCGCGTCGGTGAGTGCGAACGGCCGCGCCTGCCGGGGCGTCCCGAACACGACGTCGTCTTCGACGTCGCGGCGGTATTGGGCCCGCTACGCGTCCGCTACGGCGTCGACGTCGTCGCCGGTATCGCGGCGGACCTCCAAGGCACGGTCCTCGTGCCCACGCGTGCGCTCTCGTCCGCGGGCGTGCGGCTCGCCGTCCCCGGCGCGCCGGGCCTCGACGCGGGGCTCGAGGCGAAGAACCTCTTCGACCTCCGCGTCGTGACCTACGACGGCGCGACGGGCCCGGTACCGCTCCCGGCCTCCGACGCGTGGACGTATCCGCTCCCGGGGCGAACGCTGATGGCGTCGCTTCGGTACCGCGCCGGTGGGCGTATCAGCGCCCCGTGAAGCTCAGCGCGAACTGGTGCGTGGCGCTCGGCGCTGTGCCGTGGGCCGCGACGAAGCTGTAGCCAAGCTCGCCGCCGGGGCTCACGAGGGCAGCCGTGAACATCGGCGCGAAGCCATGCGAAGCGCGCTCTTCGGTGATCGCGTCGAGCGTGGGCGCGCAGCCGACGCAGGTCGTTTGTACGACGAAGCGGCGCGAGGTCTCTCGGTCGTCGGCGTACGCGGCGCCGCCGCCGAGCGTGACGTAGAAGCCGCGCTTCGGCCACACGAGGAGTCTCGCCCGCGCCTCCAACGACGCGAAGAGCCGGCGCCTGCCGTCGGTGATGACGGGCCCGCTGTCCGTCGCCACACCAAAGAGGTAGGCGCCACGCAGCATCACGTCGGCGCGGTCCAGGATGGTGGCGCCCAGGCCGATGCCGAGGCCGAATACGGCCGCTCGCTCGAGGCGTGCGCCAAGAACGAGAGCCTCCCGCTCCCGTCCATCGGCCCCAATAGGGGCGTCGCCTCTGTTGCCCCAAGCGATCCAGGTACTCGCTGCGGATCGCGAACCCGAGGTTGTCGCCGCTGGCGATCTTCCACGAGGCGATCCCGACGACGCGGCCTGTGCAGTCGACCAGCGGACCTCCGCTGTTGCCGGGGTTGATGGACGCATCGGTCTGAATCTGCTCGCCGTTGCTTGCGCTGACGATGCCGCGTGCCGCCGACCAGCCGAGGAGGCCGTCCAGCGAAAGGCCGGCGCGCTCGGATGGGCCGGCGTACGGATGCCCGACAGCCATGATTTCGGACCCGACGACCGGACTCCTTTCGGCGGGCAAAAGCGGTCCCGGCGAGACGGGGGCGTCGAGCTCGACGATGGCGAGATCGTGGAGCGCATCGAAGGCGACGACGGTGCCTTCTCGAACGACCGGCGCGAGGAGCTTTTCCGGCGCGAAGCGCACCGTGATGGCGCGCCCTAGCTCGACGACGTGGAACGCGGTCGCGACGTGTCGGGAGTCGCCGTAGAGAAACCCCGCGCCGACGCGTCCGGCGGTCTCTAGGCGAACGACCGACTGGCGCACGCGCGGGTAGACCTTGGCGGGCCAGTCCGGCTCGCACGACGGACTCGCGCTCGCGATGGGCGTCGTCGTGGCAGGGGCCTGCGCCTCCTCGGCCCCGGCCTCGGTTGGCGCACCGGCAACGAGCGCGAACGCTAGCGCGGGTGCTGTTGCCAGGCGCATCAAAGCTCGATCGACAAGCCCTCTTGGGCGGCCACGGTGTTGGCAAACCACTCGCGCGTGCGTCGTTCCTTCTCACGCACGGCGGCGTCGCTCTGGCCGGGATCGTGGTGGAACAGGACGAGCTTCTTCACGCCTGCCGCGTTGGCCAGCTTGGCGGCTTCGTCGATGGTGCTGTGACCCCAGCCGAGCTTTGGTCCGCCGCCGCTCTGGCCCGCGTATTCCTCGGGCGTGTACATGGCGTCGTAGATCAACACGTCGACGTCCTTCGAGAGCAGGGCGAGCTTCGGATCGATGGTCGAGTAGTGCTCGGTGTCGGTCGCGTAGACCACCGCGTGGCCCTTGTGCTCGATGCGGTAGGCCATGACCCCGTTCGGGTGGTTGCCGTGCGCCGACGTGATGCGGACGCGATCGCCAGCGCCGTCGTCGATCTCGACGAGCTCACCTTCGCGAAGGTCGCGGAAGCTCATGCGGGCTCCCATCTCCGTCAGATGAACAGGGAAGCTCGGGTTCTCCATTTGGCCAGCGAGCGTCTCCTCGAGCGTGCGCGTGACGTTGCCGCCGCCGCCGTAGAGGAGAAACGTGTTGCCGCGAATGAACGCGGGGGCAAAAAACGGAAATCCCTGGATGTGATCCCAGTGGACGTGGCTGAAGAAGATGTGGGCGGTGAGAGGCATCTCTGCGAGGAGCTTCTGCCCCAGCAGACGGAGTCCCGTGCCTCCGTCGAAGATGACGATGGCGTTTCCCGCGCGGACTTCCACGCAGCTCGTGTTGCCGCCGATTTCGACGGTTTGGGGCCCCGGCGTCGGGATGCTTCCGCGCACTCCCCAGAAGGTGATCCGCATGGCAGTTGCTCGTGATACGGCCCAAAAGCGCATGGCGTCAACGGGCATCGACACCGCTCGCTGTTCGCGTTCGCGAACGGAACCGAGAATGGAAGCAGGGCCTCCCGCCGGACCCAATGCCAGGTAACCTTCCACCGCCCGGCGTTGGGTCGTGGCCCCCGCTCTCAGGGACGGCTCCCTTGAAGACACCCCTCGTCGTCCTCGGTTGTCGCCTGACGGTCCGTGGCAACCCGCCGCGGCTCGCGGGGGTCGCCCGCCGTCGTTGCGACCGCGCCCTTGAGCGATACCTCGCGGCCGAACCACGGATGGTGTTCGTCGCGGGCGGCCGCGCCTGGGACGGCGTCGTCGAGGCCGATGCCTTCGCAGACGAGCTATGTCACGGCGGCGTCTCGCGTACCGACATCGTGCGCGAGCGCTGCTCGCATTCGACGGGAGAAAACGCGCGCTACGCCGCCGAACTCCTGCGCCGTCACGGCACCCGCGCCATCGAGCTGGTGACCTCCGCGAGCCACATGCCTCGCGCTGTCATGTGGTTCGAACGCGAGGGCCTTCGTGTCTCCCCATGCGCCGCGGAGGAGCCGGCTTCGGGGCTCTTGAGTGGCCTCTACGCAGCGCTGCGAGAGCGGGGCGCGTCGTGGGTCGATGCGCGAGCGCTGGCCGCAACCCATCACGTCGCGACCGCACACCAGGGAGAGGCCAGATCGTGAGCAGCACTCGCGCGGCGAGGTGGCGGCTCGCGTGTGGGCTGCTCGCGGCCGCGAGCACCAGCGCTTGTCGTCGCCCGCCCACAAGCGCCGTCCCCGACGCCGGCCCGATGGCGACGCCTGCGCCGGTCGTTGACCTTCGCGAGCTCGCACGCGCAGAAGACCGACGGAGCGCGAAGGAGCTCGCCGCGGCGCTGGCAGGTGAGCCCCCGGCGGATGTCGCGGTGCGTCGCCTCGCCACGCGGGGCCTCGCCCGCATCGGCGATGAGGCGGCCGCCGCGGCGCTCCGCGCGCGTCTCGCCGACGAGGATCCCGAGATCGTCATGTGGTCAGCCTACGGGCTGGGTTATGTGTGCAAACTGCAACCTGACGTCCACGTTCGCGCGCTCGTCGCGCGCGCGACAACCTTGGAAGGCGCGGACGCGGGCGCCGCCGCGGCCGACGCGCGTTTCGCCATCGCGCGT
Organism: Myxococcales bacterium; assembly: GCA_016703425.1. Lineage (NCBI taxonomy): Bacteria > Pseudomonadati > Myxococcota > Myxococcia > Myxococcales > Myxococcales bacterium. The sequence continues at coordinate 118,660 of JADJCA010000018.1, read as the reverse complement.
GCCCTTGGTCGCTGCGGGACCGAGCTCGCCGAGCGGACCTTGGCCAGTTGGCGAAAGAGCGACGGCGCCATGGCCGAGGCGTCGGGGTACGCGCTCGGCGACATCGCCGCGCGGCGCACGCTTTCCGACGAGTCGATGACCGTGCTGCTCGAGGCGGCCACGACGTCACCGGTGCGGCAAGGCGACCGCGGGGCGCTCTTCCCGTGGAGCCGCATGACGCCGGTTCCGGAGACCTTCCGACCGCGCCTCCGCGAGGTCGCGCGAGCCGCGCTCGCGGGCCCGGGCGAAACGCGCATCTTTGCCGTGCGCGCCCTCGCGAAGGCCCAGGCGACCGACGAGCTTCGCGCCGTCGCGTTGGACGGTGCTTCCACGCTTGCGGAGCGCATCGAGGCCGCCCGAGGTCTTGAAAAGAGCGGAACTCCGGGCCGCGCCGCGGCGCTCTTCGCGCTCGAGCGGCTGTCGCCGTACCGCGAGTTGGCGAGCGGCGCGGGGCATCATCTCCTCGTCGCGTTGCTCGCGGCCCTCGGCAAGGTAGAAGGCAAGGAAGGCAAGGCCGACGGCGCCGCGCAAAAGACGCTCTTTGCGCTCGCGTCGCTGCCGCTTCCGGAGGACCCAAAGTCGCCCGTCGCGCGCGGCATCGTGGCGGTCCGATGCGAGGCCGCCCTCGGACTCGCGCACGGTGACGACGCCGCCGAGGTGCTCGTGCGCTGCGGCCCCGACGGTGACGCGACGCGTGAGCGCGCGGTTCTTCGTTCGCTCGTGAGTGGAGGCCTCGTCGGCGCCCGTCGCGGGCGCTTCCTCGCGCTGGCAAAGAACAGCCCTCACTTGCGCGTTCGTGAGGCCGCCTTGGAGGCCACGGCGACTCACCCCGAGCTAGGGGGCGACGTGATCGGTCCGGTGCGGGACGCGCTGCTCTCAAAGAAGGCGGGGCTCGTGGCCACCGCCGCCGACCTCATCAAATCGAACCCGTCGCGATTCTTCGCGCCAGGGCCGCGGGCGAAGCTCGCTCCCGAAATCGAGGAGGCCCTCAAGAGCGCCGCCGAGACGCCGTGGAGCGAAGATCTCGTCGAGACCAAGGGCGCCCTCCTCGACGCGTCCGTCGCTTCGCTCCATCCCCTGGCGAAGGCGCTCGCGCTCGCGGCCTGCGCCGACTCGAACACGACGCTAAGGCAGAAGGGAAAACAAGCCCTCGCGTCCCTTTCGGAGCCGGCCACCACGAAGTGCGACGGGAAGGAGGCGGCGGCCGCGCCGGAGCTCGATTCGCTCCTCGCGCGACCCACGAAGGTGATTTTCTCCGTCTCTGGCGCGGAGCTCACCGTCGCCTTCGACCCTAGCCTCGCGCCCGTGACTGCGACGCGAATGGTGTCGCTCGCCAAGAGCGGCTTCTTCCGCGGGGTCGTCGTGCATCGCGTCGTTCCCGCCTTCGTGGTGCAACTCGGCGATCCCGGCGGCGACGGCTACGGCGGCTCGGGCAAGCTGCTCCGGTGCGAGACGTCGCCCGCGGCCTTCCGACCCCTCGACGTAGGCATGGCGCTCGCGGGCCGCGACACGGGGTCGTCGCAGTTTTTCGTGACCCTTTCCCGCGTGCCGCACCTGGATGGCGACTACGCCCACGTTGGTCGCGCCTCCGGCCCCTGGGACGCCGTCGCCGAAGGCGACGTGGTCGCCGACGTCAAGGTTCAAGACGGTCCGTGACGCGTCGACGGGGGCAAGACGTCGCGCACTTCCGCCGTGGTCAGGCTGCGAGCTTTGCTCTAAGCATGGGGAATGCTCCTCGCCATCGACGTCGGGAACACGAACATCGTCTACGGCATCTACGACGGCGAGACGCTGCTGCATCAGTTTCGCGTTGAGTCGAGCCGGGCGCGCACGTCTGACGAATACATGGTCGTGCTCCACGAGCTGCTCGACCACGCCGGCGTTCGCGCCGACAAGGTCGACGCGGTCATCGTCGCGAGTGTCGTGCCGTCGTTGACGGAGCCGATGGTCGCGCTTGCGCGTCGGGGATTTTCCCGCGAAGTGCTTGTGGTGGGGCCCGGCATCAAGAGCGGTATGCCGATCCTCGTCGACAATCCGCGCGAGGTGGGCGCCGACCGCATCGTGAACTCGGTGGCGGCCTTCGACAAGGTGAAGGCCGGCGTGATCGTGGTCGACTTCGGCACGGCGACGACCTTCGACTGCGTGACGCCCAAGGGCGAATACCTCGGCGGCGTCATCGCGCCGGGGATTCAAATCAGCGCCGATGCGCTCTTCGCGCGCGCCGCCAAGCTGCCGCGCGTCGAGATCGCGCAGCCGCCCAAGGTCGTGGGCCGCAACACCATCCACTCGATGCAGTCGGGCATCGTCTACGGCTACGTCGGTCTCGTCGACGGCGTCGTCGCGCGTATCCGAGGCGAGCTCGACTTTTCTTGCGATGTCATCGCCACCGGCGGCCTCGCGTCTCGCATTGGGCCGCTCTCTCAGAGCATCCGCGTCGTCGACGACGACCTGACCCTTCGCGGCCTGCGACTGCTCTACGAGCGGAACCGCGACCCGGCGCCGTGACGAGCCCGCTCCAAGCGCTAGCGTTCGTCGCCGCGTTCGCTGCGGCGGGGTGTCGTCGGCCCTCCGCCGTGGACGCTGCCGTGGGTGACGCCGCCGCGGCCTCCGCGTCGAACAACGCCAGCCCTTCGGTCTCTCCGCCTCCTCGTCTTGCCGAAACACCGCCGCGGCCCACGCGCGCGGGTCTCGCGGGGCCGCTTGTGGGAGAGCCGCCGTTCTCCCGGGCGAGCGAGGGTGAAGACGAGCCGGCCCTGCGACCCTTCATGTCGAAGGTGCGCGCGCATTTCAAAGCGTCACCGCCAGCGTCAGCGTCAGCGTCAGCGTCACCGCTCGCCGTGCAGCGGGCGAGTCTGCTCGGCGGCGGCGCGGCGACCTTGGTGCAGCGTCCCGGTGAAGTCGACTCCTTGCCTCTCCTCATCGTCGAGGATCGGGAGCGCAAGCTTCTTTGGGAGAAGACGCACCCGACGGTCGCGATGCTTACGCCGGTTCGCGAGCCGGTCATCGTGGGGCGCTCCGGCGGCGGTGTCATGCTCCTCGCGTACGACGTGCCGGCGCGCGTCGTGGCGGGCCGTCTCCTCGATGCTGACGGAACGCCCTTCACCGACCTCGTCGTGCTTCGAAGCGACGATTGTCAGTTCGTGTCGGCCGCCTACGCGCGGCGCGGCACCGCCGTCGTCTGCTCGCGCATCCAAGGCAGTCGCCTCCAGTTCGTGCGGCACGATGCGACCATCGCGCTGCCTCGCGAAGGCGTCCCCGTCGGCGCCGTGTCGACGCTGCCCGCGCCGATCTCTTTGGCCTTCGACACGGAAGACACGCTCTTCGTATTTCAGGTCCTCGCTCGCTCGTCGACGAAGGACGGGGGCGCGGCCGACGCGCGACCTCACCTCATCGCGTTTCGCTACGACTTCGCGGGGACGCCTCTCTTTACCGAGGGCCGTGATCTCGGCGAGATCGCGCGCGCGGCGCCGTGGACGCGCATCCTCGCCGAGTCGCTCCCCGGCGGCGCGCGGGTCACGTTGCCCGCGAAGAGCGCCGCCGAACGCCCGCGCGTCGTCGAGATCGACAGCGACGGCCGCGTCCACGAAGAGTGAGCCCTATTTCGGGGGAGTCGCCGGCGCTGGCGTGACCGGTACCGGTTGCTTCGGCGGCGCAGGCATCGGCGGAGGCGCGACAGTCGGCACGGCGGCCGCTTGCGTCGCCTTCGCGGCTTCTTCGGCGAGGAGCTCCTTGAGCTTCTTTTCTCGGGTCGCTTCGTCGAGCCCGCTCGCGAGCTTTGCCGCGTCGAAGGTCAACATTGGCATCGCTCCGCCACCGTTGAACGTCGGGAGCTTTCCGTCCCAACGCTCGAGCGAGCGGTACTGAAGGACCGTCGGTGACATGGAGAGGCGAATGATCTCGTTGGCCTTCGCCTCGGAGCGCGCGCGAATCAAGATGGCGTCGGCTTCACCCTGCGCCTTCTGCCGCGTCGCTTCGGCTTGGCCGTGCGCTTGCGTCACCGCTTGGTCCGCCTCCGCGCGCACTTGGCGAACGCGATTCTCGCTCTGGATGGCGTTTTGCGTCGCCTCCATGGCGCGGTTGATGGCGTCGGCCACGTTCTGCGGCAGCCGCAGTGAGCCGTTGATGGTGAGCTGATCGATCACGATGCCATCCTTGCCGAGCATCTCGCGGCACTTCTGCGCGACCTCGGCGAGCATCTTCGACTTTCCGGGGCCGTAGATCTCCTGCACAGGAAGCTTCGAGGCGACTTCGCCGAAGCTCTCGCGCACGGCGTTCCTGATGTAGCCGTCGGCGAGCACGAGCATGTTGTTCTGTCGAAAGCGACCGTAGAGCTTTGGCGCGAGGCTCGGTTCGATGTGAAACGACAGGCCCACGTCGGCGTTGATGTTCACGCCTTCCGTGGACGAAAACGTGATGGATTCGTCGATGGCTTTGCCTTCGTGGGCGCTTGCGGTCCAAACGATGTTCTGCACGCTCGTCGGGAAGATGACGACTTGCTCCGTGAGCGGGTTGTAAAAGACCCAACCGGTCACCGTCGGCATGTCGGCGATGCCGCGATCGCTGCCGGCGAGGCGGACGCGAATGCCCACGTGTCCGGCGTCGATGCGCGTGGTCGTCGCGCAGCCCACGACGACCGTCGCGACGACGATGCCAATCGTGAGGCCGATGCGGCGGACCGTCCGCACGAGCCAAGCAGAGTCGAAGTCGTTTGCCATGATGTTCGGATGCCTCGAAGAATCGGTGAAGATCAGTCAGCGGAGCGAGTGCGGTATGCGCTTGCGAGCGCGAGCAGGAAGAGTCCGACGATGACGAGGACGCCGGCCCAAAATTTCGCGTCGTTGGTCGCGTTGAGCCAGGGCTGAAACGCGAAGAGGGCCCCAAGCTCGAGCACGAGCAAGATGAGCGTGAGGCGACCGTGGCCCGTGCGCCTCCGCGCGAGGGCCGCGTTAAGTCGAGCGACTTCGGCGCGCAAGGCTTCCAGCTCGTCGCGATAGGGCATCAACGTGGCCAGGTTAGGTCCGCGAGCCCGTGGCGTCCACGAGCGCGCCCGCCATCGCGATATTGCGCGAGGGGGCCCCGCGGAGCGGTGGCTCGCCTTCGCGCGCTCGGCGCTCCGGTGTAAGACGGCTCGATGGTCTCGGCAGGCACCCAATGGCACGACACCGCGGGCAAGCGCGCGGGCCACGGCGTGCGTTGGTTCCTTCTGTCGGTGGCCCTCTTGGCCGTCGCTGTGGCCCTTGCGCTGCTCTTCGGCACCCAATCGACCTCCCTTTGGCGCGCCCTCGTCGACGCGTCGTCCCTCGATCGCACGATCCTCGTCGAGGCGCGGCTGCCGCGCGTGCTGCTCGGCGTCGTCGCGGGAGCCGGCCTCTCCGCCGTGGGGCTCGCGTTTCAAGCGGTGCTCCGTAACCCGCTCGCGGAGCCCTACGTCCTCGGCGTCTCGGGCGGCGCGGCGCTCGGCGCAACGGTCGCCATACTCCTCGGCCTTACGGGCGCCACGCTCTTCGGCGCCTCGCTCGTGCCCCTCTTGGCGCTCCTCGGCGGCCTCCTCGCCACGACGCTGGTCTACGGGCTCGTCAGGGGCGGCGCCGACGGCACCGGGACGACCATCTTGTTGGCCGGTGTGGTGGTGAACGCCATCGCTTCGGCGGCCATCACGTTCTTGAAGACCCTCGTGACCGCCGCCAAGACGCAAGAGCTGCTCTTCTGGCTCATGGGTTTCTTGGACGTGCCGAGCACGCGGGCGCTCGCCTTCGTGCTCTTCTACACGAGCCTCGGCGTCGCGCTCCTCGTGAGAGACGCGGCCCGCCTCAACCTCCTTGCGCTCGGCGACGCGCCGGCCTCGGCGCTCGGGGTCGACGTGGTCGCCCTCGAGCGTCGGACGTTCTTCGCGTGTTCACTCGTCGTTGGCGCCATCGTCAGCGTGACGGGCCTCATCGGCTTCGTAGGACTCATCGTTCCCCACGCCGTGCGCAAGCTCGTAGGGCCCGACCTCCGCGTCGCGTTGCCCGTGTCTCTCTGCCTTGGCGGGGCCGTGCTTGTGTCCTGCGATCTCGTGAGCCGCTCGCTCTTCCACTGGCTCGGCACCGAGCCGCCGGTCGGCGCCGTCACCGCGCTCTTGGGCGGCCCGCTCTTCTTGCTCTTGATGCGGAAACGCTAGGGTTGCCAAGAAAGGCGAAGGGCCCGCGATCTCTCGATCGCGAGCCCCATATACCGCACGCCGCACGCCGCTTTTCGGCGTTGCCTCGAACGCCCGCTCAGGGCTAGGCGCCGGGGCCGCCCGCCGCGCCCGTCGATGCCGCGAGCGCCGCCTGCTGCTGCGCGAGCATTTGCGAAATCGCGCGGGACCGTTCGATGGCGAACTGCTTGACGTCTCGCACCTGCGAGGTCGCGAGCTTGTTGAGCAGCGCCGTCACCTTCGCCATGTCGCGCGCTTGGAAGAGCGCTTCGAAATAGTTGTGCGCGATGCGAACGTCTTTCAGCATCTTCGCTTCGTGCGGCGCGAGGAGCTTGACGACCTCATCGAGCTTGCCCGCCTGGCCGTAGAGGGCCGACAGGCACAAGAGCGCCAGCGCGTCGTCGGGCGCTCGTGCGACGGCCTTCTGCGCGAAGCCGATGGCCTTGTCGCGCGTCGCCTCTTCGCCGGCGTAGAACCCTTGGAGCGCGATGTACGGCGCCGCCACCTTCGCGTTCACCGGTGCGTTGGCCAGCTCCTCCACCTGCGCGATGGCCTTGGCCTCCGCGTCCGGTGAGGCGCCGCCGGCCTCCCGATAGTAGTTCGTGAGGTAGGCCCAGGCATCGACGCAGCGGGCGTCGATCTGGATGGCGCGCATCGTCGACTCGCGCTCGCCGTTGGCGTCCTTCTTCTCGTGGGCGACGCGGGCCAAGTGGAGCGCCGGGAAGGGGTTGTCCTTGAGGAGGTTCTGCGCGCCGCGGAGCGTCGCCTCGGCCTTGTCGAACTTCTTCTCCTGCAGCTGCGTCACACCGAGGGCGAGCCAGTCTTCACCGTCGCCGCCGAGGGCCACGATCTTCGCGAGGACCGCCTCGGCCTTCGCGTGACGGCCGTACTTGATGAGCTCCTGGGCGTAGATGCGTCCGCGGCCGAGATCGTCGCTCGCTTCGGTCCAGTGCTTCTCAAGGCCCGCCAGGAGATCCTCGAGGCCGATGGCAATGGGGCGACCCTGGTCGTCCTGCACTTGCACCGCGGGCCCGTTGAAGCCGAGCAGCTTCCAAACGTCCTCTTCCTTGAGCGCCACCGGGCCGTTCACGATCTCCTTCTCGAGCGGCTGACCGTTCTGGCCCAGCGGGATGAGGATGAGCGCGTTGCTCGGGATGCCATTCGGGAAGGCCGTCACGGGCGCGAGGATCGCGGCTCCGCCGGACGGGGTGACGGTTGCGCCATTGGTGGAAGTAGTCTCGGACATGGTTTTGCCTCGCGCGGCCCGCGTGGTTCGGCGGGCACGAAATTCGGAGGCCGGGACGGTACCAGCGTCGGTACGTCCGATGGAAGTCATCCCGGTTCGCCGGCGCGAAGCGCTCGGCGTCGGGCGCCTCCGACGGGCGCGCCCTGCAGCGGCTCGTTGCCTCGGCGCCACGTTCGGAGGTGATCGGAATGGGCGATTTTACGGAGCGCCATGAGCGATTCGCTTGGGAGGCTCCTCGCCCGCTTGGTTTAGGCAAAACCATCCAACATCGTTTAGGAAAATGTCGATTTTGTGAAGTTGTGTAAAGGGGCTTTCGCGAAACCGTTGCGCACGTATTTGAGCGATTCGACGATTTTGCTGACCAGGCGTGAGCGGTTTCCAAGGAATACGGCACCTTGGCGGACTCCTGGATCTGGCACTCCCGATGCAGAGAGGACGAGGCCGTCGCCGATTCGGGGCCGGCAGAGAAGCGAGGACCCCATGGCATCGGCGTTCGATGGAGCATCTCTCCGCGCATATCGAAACAACCTTCAGGGCGTGACGCCGCTCGACCGTGAGACCGAGAGGGATCTGGCGCGACGCTGGCTCGCCGGCGACAACGCGGCAGGCGAAAAGATCGTCGAAGCGTGCCTCCCGTTCGTCATCGCCATCGCGCTGGAGTACCGGCGCTGGGGAATCCCCCTCGAAGACATCGTCCAACAGGGCAACCTTGGTCTGCTCCGCGCGGCGAAGAAGTTCGATCCCGAGCGAGACGTTCGCCTCGCCACCTACGCGGCCTACTGGATTCGCGCGGAGATTCGCGAATACGTGGTTCGCTCCTACCGAGTCGTGCGCCTCGGCACCACGAAGGGCGAGCGCAAGGCCCTCCGCGCTTATCGAACGTCCACGGTGCGCGACGTCGACTCGCTCATGCAGGCCTCCGGGCTCTCCCGCGAACGCGTTGAGATGTTGATGCCGCTTCTGGCGTCACGCGAGATGAGCCTCGATCACTCCGTCGGCGAAGATTCTTCGCCGGCCGTCGACCGACTCCAGTCGAACGACCCGAGCCCCGAAGACGAAGCGGCGTCCCATGAAGGACGCGACCGCGCCGAGGCCGCCGTGTCGTTGGCGCTTCGCTCGCTCTCGGAGCGCGAGCGCCTCATCGTTCGCGAACGCCTCATGAACGATGAGCCCATCACGCTGCAGCGCCTCGGCGAAATGTTGGGCGTCAGCAAGGAGCGCGTGCGCCAGCTCGAAGAGCGCGCCCGCGACAAGCTCCGCGGGCACCTCCAAGAGTTCCGCGCCTACGCAGAAGCCGTCTGACGGCTCGCTCCGACGCCGTCTCTCCGGTCGTCTGTCTGCCAAACGGGCCCGAGCGCGCCGGTCGCGCTCGGTGCCCGTGTCGCGGAGAACTTGCGGCGCGGCAGTGATTCCCCGCTACGATCGTCCCCCTATGGTTCGGCGGCGCTTGAAACAGGGGGCCCTCCTCGTGGCCTCGCTCGTGGCCGCTGGCGTCGCCCTACGCGCCCCCAAGCGAGACGCGGCGCAGCCACCGGCGGGGCCCGTCGTCGTCACGCCAACCACGGACGCGCCCCCCTTGGCGGGCCACGTGCCGACTGGCGCGCCGCCTTCGCTCACCTGCGAACGCGCTCGCGCGGTCGTGGCGCAAGTCGACGCTCTTTTCGTCGAGCGGCCGCACGACATCGATGAGGTGGCCTTCGACGAGGGAGTCGTCGATTGGCTCGACCCGCATGGCCTCTGGAGCGCGGCGCCGGGCGCGCCCGCCGGCGACATGCTCCGCAAAGAAGCGGGACGCCTCTTGAACGCGCTTCGCGGCAAGGAGTCTTGTGCGGTGGCCGCGGCCCTCGGGAAGGGGCTCGCCGGTTCCGTCACGGAGCTGCGTCAGCAGTTCGACGAAGCGCGCCGAGCGGGAGGCCTTGCGTCATTGCCCACGCGGTCGGTCTTCGAGCCGGGCGAGGTCACGCGACCGGCGCCCGAGCTTGCGAAGCTCCTCGGTGAGCAATGCGGCGCCCTGGAGCGCCAGACGGGCGCCACCACAGGTGCCTTCGTGAGCGCCGCGAGGGCGAGATTTTTTCCGGCGCTCAGCGCTGAGGAATGGGGTGAGGTCGTTTTGGCCGCCGCCCTGCGCGCCTACGTGCCGGCTGTGGATCCGCACGGCGCCTGGGCACCCTTCGAAGAAGAAGCGAGCCTCTATGAGGCGGAGTTGCAGGCCAAGCCGCCGCCGCCGTTTTGGGAGTCTATGACGCGGAGCGCGCTCGGCGTCCGCGTCGATGCCGAACCGCTGCCGCCCTTGGTCGTCGGCGACCTCGTCTTGTCCATCGAGGGCGTTCCGCTCGCAGGCATGCCCCTCGAACAGGTTGAGCAGTTCGTTCACGCGCTCGCCGATGAACGCTCGCAGGTGAAGATGGAGGTGCTCTCGGAGGGCGCGAGGGCACCGCGCGGGATCGTCGTGAGGGTGCCGTCGCCGGAGGCTGTCGTCGCGACGCGCGAGGGCCTCGCCAAAGAGCGCGTCCGCTACGGCGAGCAACAGATTCTTGTCGTCGCCATCCGCGACGTTCGCGAAGACCTCGGCGAAGAGCTCGCGACGGTCCTCGACGCGGCGCGCGCCGAAGGACCGCTCGGCGGAGTTGTCCTCGACCTCCGCGGCAATGGCGGCGGCTCCACCGACGGAGCCGCCGGCGCATTGGGGCTCTTCGTGGCTGGCGCTCCGCTCTTTCCGATGCGGCGCCGCGACGGCACCGTCGAGATTGATCGCGCGACCGAGCCGCCGGAGGGCTCGCGGTGGGACGGTCCCGTCGCGGCCGTCGTCGACCGCGGAACGGCCAGCGCCGCCGAGATGATCGCCGGCGCGCTCTCCGCCTACGACCGCGGTGTCGTCGTCGGCGAGCGCACCTTCGGCAAGGGATGCGCGCAGGAATATTTCGAAGACGAAAGCGACGTCGGCGTGTTGCGCCTCACGACGCTCGTCTTTGCCCTCCCCGATGGAAGCCCCCTCCAGCGCGTCGGTCTGATGCCCTCGCTGCTCGTGCCCTTTGGCTCGTCCTCGCCGGGACCGCAGGGCGCCGAGGTGGAGGCGAGCCTCAAGGGGGCGCCAGCCTCGTTCCGCGGTCCCGACATTCGCGATCGGCGTCGCCTGGCGGCCTTCGCGGCGCGCCCCTCGTGGCCGCTGGCCAAGGGCGACGTTGGCCCGTGCAAGGAAGACGAAGTTTGCAAAAGCTTGAGGGCCCTTGGGGCGTCGGCGCTCGCGCCACGGCGCGCCGCGCGGCGGTGAGTCGATCCTTCAGCGGCGGCCGAGCAGCCCCACGCCGAGCTTGATCACCACGCCGGTCACCACCAAGAGCACGACGACGCGTACGAAGCGGTCGCCGCGACGAAGGGCGAGTCGTGAGCCAACGAGGGCGCCGAGGATGTTGCCCGCCGCCATCGGTAGCGCGAACGTCCAGATGATCTTGCCTCGCGCCGCGAAGAGCGCGAAGGCCGCGAGGTTCGACGCGAGGTTGACGACCTTGGCGTTGGCCGATGCGCGCGTGAGCGAATCGCCAAAGAGCCACGTGAAGGCGACGATGAGCAACGTGCCAACGCCGGGCCCGAAGAACCCGTCGTAGGCGCCCAGGCCAAAGGCCACGAGCGCCAAGAGCAGGACCCCGTGGCGCAACGTTGCCTCCGCGCCCTGTCGCTCGCGCTTCGGCACCATTACGAGCACAGCGGCCACCACGAGCAACACCATGACGACGGGCTTCAGCGCCTCGGGTTTCATGAGCGACAAGAGGGCCGCGCCGGCGAGCGATCCCAAGGCGCCGAAGGAGAACGCCACCGGCGCGCGCCCTCGATCGATGGCGCCGCGTCGCCAGAACGAGGTGGCCGACGAGACGGCTCCGAAGACCGCTTGCCCCTTGTTCGTCCCGATCGCGAGGGCCTCCGGCAGGTCGGCCGCCAGGAGCACCGGTAGGCTGATCAGGCCGCCGCCGCCGGCGATGGAATCGACCAGACCCGCGCCGAAGCCGCCAAGAAAGAGTGCAACGACGAGCTGCGTCAAAGCGGGCTTACCATGGGAAAACTAGCGCGAAAAACGAGCGCGGAAGATGGACGCCAAGGCGACGCGCCGGCGCGTTTTCGTTGCCGCCTGCGCTGCCAGGAAAGACCGATGGACGCTATAGTGCACGAATGTCGGATCCTTTGCCGTCGGCCGAGAGGGCCACGGAGCTCATTTTCGATTGGAACGAGGTGAACCGCCGAGGTCGGCTCATTCCCGAGAATGCCACCTTCTTCGATGAGACCCTCCGCGACGGACTTCAAAACCCCTCCGTCGTCGATCCGGGCATCGAGGCGAAGCTCAAGATCCTTCATCTCATGGAGGACCTCGGCATCCACGCGGCCGACGTGGGGCTCCCGGGCAGCTCGAAGCGCGCCTTCGAAGACGTCCTTCGCATTTGCCAGGAGGTCGTCTCCTGCAAGATGCGGATCAAGATCGCCTGCGCCGGGCGGACCGTCGTTGGTGACATCACGCCGATGGTCGAGGTGTCGCAGCGGGCCGGGATCCCCGTCGAGGTCTACGCGTTCATCGGCTCGAGCCCCATTCGTCAATATTGCGAAGAGTGGGACGTCGACTTCATCGCGAAGCGGAGCGCCGAGGCCATCGACGTCGCCGTCAAAGCGAACCTCCCCGTCTGCTACGTGACCGAAGACACGACGCGGTCTCGGCCCGACGTGCTCACGACGCTCTTCAAGACCGCCATCGATCACGGCGCCACACGGCTCTGCCTCTCCGACACCGTCGGTCACGCCACGCCCGACGGCGTCCGCAACCTCATTCAGTTCACCAAGAGCGTCGTTGCCGGCACCGGAACGAACAACATCGGCATCGATTGGCACGGCCACAACGACCGGGGCTTCGCCCTCGAAAACGCCATCTGGGCCCTCGAGTTCGGCGCCGACCGCGTTCACGCGACGGCCCTCGGCATCGGCGAGCGCGTCGGCAACGCGGCGATGGAGCTGCTCCTCCTGAACCTGAAGCTCTTGGGCCAGCTGCCGCACCAGGATCTGACGAAGCTCTTGGAATACGTGGAGACAACGGCCGAGGCGGTCAATTGGCAGATTCCCATCAACTACCCGCTGGCGGGGCGCGACGCTTTCCGTACGGCCACGGGGGTTCACGCCGCGGCCATCATCAAGGCCATGAACAAGGGCGACGCCTGGCTGGCCGACCGCATCTACAGCGGCGTGCCGGCGGGCATGTTCGGTCGGGCGCAGGAGATCTGCATCGGCTTCATGAGCGGCGCTTCCAACGTCAACTATTGGCTGCGCCAACGGGGCATCCCGTCGACGGAGAAGCTGGTGACCGAGATCCTCGCGACGGCCAAGAAGGTGGACCACATCTTGAGCAACGACGAAGTGCTCGCCGTCGTCGAACGCGTCGCCAAAGAAGAAGGTCGCGGCTAAGACTCGCGCGAACGTTGCGGCGTCGTTGCCGTTGATCGCTCTCATGGACCACGCAGGCGCCTCGGACGCGAAAGACGTCGTCATCGTTGGCGCCGGGCCCGCGGGCATAAGCACCGCCCTCTTCCTCGCGCACCACGCCAAACCGCTCGCGGGGCGCATCGTGGTCCTCGAAAAGGCGCGGTTCCCCCGCGACAAACCGTGCGCCGGCGCCATCGGCCGCCGCGCCGAGCTGGCCCTCGAAACGATCGGCGTGGTCGTCGACGTCCCCGGCGTCACGGTGCGCGGCATGTCGGCGAGCCTCCTTGATGGCGCCGTCGTCGAAGCGAAGCGCGGCGTCATCGGCCGCGTGGTTCGGCGCAAAGAGTTTGACGCGGCGCTCGCGCGCGCGGCCATCGAGCGCGGCGTCACCGTTCTCGAGGACACACGCGTCGAGCGCGTCGCCTGGGGTCGCGACGCCGTTACGCTGGCGACCTCGCGCGGCGAGATGCGCGCGAGCGTCGTCATCGGCGCCGATGGCGTGGGCAGCATCGTTCGACGCGCCATGGGGGTTCCCTTCGGCAACTTGCGCGCGCAGGTCGTCGAGGTGGACACCGACGGCGTTCCCGGAGACGGCCCTCGCGACGTCCTTCGGTTCGATTTCGCGGACCATGCGCTCGCGGGCTACACCTGGGACTTCGCCACGGTGGTCGCGGGGCGCGAGTTGGTATGCCGCGGCGCCTACGTCCTTGGCGGTGTGCCCAGCTCACGCAAGGACGTCGACGCCGAGGCGGTGCTCGACGCGCACCTGGCGCGACTCGGGCGACCGGCCGAGCGCGGGCCGCGGAAGCGCTTCAGTGAGCGAGGCCTCGAGCTGTCGCGCCCGCTCGCGTGCCGTCGCGGCTTGCTCGTCGGGGAAGCGGCGGGGATCGATCCGTGGGTCGGCGAAGGCATCGCGCAGGCGGTCCTCTACGGCGCGGCGGCTGGCGAATATTTGGCCGACAAGCTTTGCCGGCCGCGGCCTTCCGTCACGTTTCGCGACTGGCGCCTCTTCTTGCTTCGAAAGCGCGTCGGGATCGATCTCGCCCTGCGCTCGGCCGTCGCGCGCCTCTTCTATGGCTCGCGGCGGGCCGTCTTCGAAGCCGCCGCGAAGGAGCCAGCGCTGCTCGACTCCTGTCTCCGCTACTTCGCCGGTGAGCCCTCAAAGCGTGCCCTCGCGAGCGCCACTTGGTCGGCGCTCATCCGTAGCGTTCAGTCGTGAACGGCAACATCGCCACGAAGGCCACCATCGCCCATCGCGAGCGCTTGCGGCGGAGCGGTGGGCGACGCGATCGAGGCCACCGACTCCGGCGTCGCCGCGAAGGCGCGCATCGCCAAGGCAAACAGCGCGGCGCCCAAGAAGGCCGAGCCGAAGAGCGCCCGCTGGCGCCGGCCTCGCTCGCGCAAAATCGCGCCGCGCTCGACCCCCTCGCGAACTCGGTTGTGTCGCGACGGATCCCACGTCGGTTCGGTCGAGCGCGCCTTCGCAATCGCGGACTCAATCATGTGCTGAGCCTCCTCTGGATCCGCGTCTCCGCCGCGGCGATGTGTCGCTTGACCGTCGCGAGCGAGACCTCGCATGCAGCCGCCACTTCGGGCAGCGTGAGCTGTTCGATGCGCGCCAGCGTCCACGGGACGCGAAGCTCTGCGGGGAGCGAGTCGAGGGCCTCGTAGAGGTCCGACACCTTCTGACCGTCGCGCGGGTCTGAGTGCTTGGGCGCGAAGGCCACGAAGCCGAAGAAGAGGGCCGCGCGGCGACGCCGCTTTCGAAGCAGGCGATGAACGCGCCTCACGGCGATGGTTACGAGCCATCCGCGGAGCGCCCGCGGATCCTCCAACGTGCGAAGGATCTCCCGCGCGTCGAGGAAGGTCTCCTGCACGACGTCGTCGACGTCTCCGTCGTTGCCAAGCACCCGGAAGACGACGCCTGCGACGTACCGAGCGTGGCGCTCGTAGAGAGCGCGGAACGCTTCCGCGTCGTCGCTCGCGCGTTCGACGAGGGCGGCGTCGGGCAACAGGGAAAGGGCGAGATTGGACACGTTCAGAGGGGAGGGGCCACGAGCGGCCCCCGTCGGCTCAAGAATCTTCTGCGAGCCGATTGCGCGGGGCAAGGGGCACCTAGGGACGCCATGCCCCTCCGCGTTGAACGCCTCGCCGGCCTGCTCTCTTCCCGCCCTTGGCGCCTCGATTTGGCGCTTTTTACGGTCCTCGCGGCCTTCCTTCTCTTTGGCTTGGGCGGGGCCGGGCTCTGGCCCGCCCTCGAGCTCGCGGCGTTTGAGCGCGTCGGCGGCGCCCCGCGAGCTCACGCGCTTGTGTTGGACGCGTTCGGTCCTTCCGTCGCGGGCGCGCGGACTGTGTCGGCCGTCGCCACCTTGGCGGCCGCCTTCGTGGGCGCGCGTCTGTTCGTCGCGCTCGGTCAGCGGCCCGCGTCGCGCATCGCCGCGGTGCTCCTCGTCGTCGTTCCGGCCCTCGCGACGCGGGCTCGGCTCGCGACACCGGACGCGCTCACGTCGCTTCTTGTGATCGCGACGCTCGGCGGCTTCGCCGTCGCGGTGTTGGATCGCGAGCGCTCACGGCTCGAACGAGGCTTCGCGCTGGCCTTCGGTGGCGCCACGACGTTCGTCGCGCACTCGCTCGTAGGGCCCGTCTTCGCGCTCGTCGTGCCGGCCAGCGCCGCCCTCTTCGCGTGGATCGGCGAGCCGGCATCGACACGCCGAAGCCCGCCGATGCGAGCGAGCGCCCTGGCGTTGGCCGCCGTGGCGATGGCGGGGATCGCGCTGGCGGTGCGTTCTCGCGGGCCGACGCCCGCCCCCATCGCCTTCGACGTCCCGCTGACGCGCCTCGGTCACGAGGCCTTTCCGTTCTCCGCCCTCGCACCCCTCGTCTTGGTCGCCGCGCTGTCGACGGCCGCGGGACGGCTCGCCGTGGCCTTCGCAGCGGCGCTCTTCGCGGCCGAGTCGTGTGGCGGGTCGCCGGCGTCGCATCACCTCCTGGCGCTTGGCTTCGCGCTGCTCCTCGCCGTCACGCTGGGGGCCACGCCTGGCGTGAGACCGTCGCGCCTTGTGCTCCTCGCGGTCGCGGCGGCGGGGGCTCTGCTTGCGCTGGACTTTGCTCGGATGCCGGAGAAGTTGGTGGCGGCTTTCGGGCCCGGCGCTCGCCTGCCGAGCGTCGCGACGGAGGCGTCGCGGACCAGCTACCAAGCGGCCGCGCTCCTTCTCTTCGGAGGCGCGCTCATCGCGGCGTTCGTGTCCTCGCCGCGGGCGCGCCGCACGCTGATCGTTGCAGCGGCCCTCATGGGGGCACTCTTGGTTCGCTTCGGTGCGCTCGAACGCGTTGCCAAGGCGGCGTCGCCCCAGGCGCTCTCACCGCGTACGTTGCCGCGGCGCGCCACGGCGAACCGCTCGCGCTCTTGGGCGTCGCGCCCACCGTGGCGAAGGCCACGGGGGCTCACGTCGCCGCCTCGTTTGCCGACGTCGACCAGGCCAGCGACTGGCTCTCGGCCGGGGGCGGGCGGCGCTTCATGGCGATCGACCGCTCGCACTTGCCGCGACTCAACCATCGGGAGCGGGCGCGCACGGGTCAAAACGCCTTCGTGCTCGACGCGCGCGGCGGCGAAGCGGTTCTCCTGAGCGATCGGTTGCTTCCCTCGGAGCGGAGCGACAACCCCCTCGATCGCGTCGTCATGGGCGCGCCCCCAACGGAGCTCGCTGCAGCGCACGCGCGTTTCGGTGATGCCCTCGAGGTGGTCGCGTTCGGCATCACCGATGCGAAGGGCGGAGCGGCGGGGCTCGTCGCGAACGCGGAGCGGCACGTGCGAGTGGCCCTCCGCGTGCACGCGCCCGTCTCTGGGCATTGCACCTTCGTGCACATCGATCACAACCCCACGCGCTTCTCCGCCGAGCACCGCGAAGCCGAGTGGGCGGCGTACCCGATGGCCTTGTGGAGGCAGGGCGACGTTGTAGTCGACGACTTCGTCGTGCGACTGCCGCCGGCTTTCTCCGGCGCTGCGGTGCCGATCCTCTATGGAGTCGGCGTTCTGCCGTGCAACGACGACCGACGGATGCCGCTCATGAGCGGCGCCGGCGACGGAAACCGAGCGCTGCTCGCGCGGGTGAAGGCATCATGAGCACCGAGCTCGCCCTGGCCGCCCTCCTCGGCGCGGCGCTCGCCTTCGTGGGGCTCCTCGGGCTTTGCGCCCAAGGCCTCCTGCCGGTGCTCCTTTCGAGCGTGCTTCTGCCGCTCGCGTTCATGGCCATCCTGGCCTCGCTTCACGGGCTCCTGCCGGCCTCTGACGGGCGACCCCTCGTGCGTCGCCACGGCTTCTGGTTGCTCTCCGTCGAAGGTGTCCTTGGCCTTCCGGCGTTGGGAGCCCACGGCCTCTTTGACCCGTGGGAGTCGCACTACGGTGAGGTCGCCCGCGAGATGCTGGCGCGTCACGACGCCGTGTCGCCCTTTTGGGCGCACGAAGGGCTGTTTACGTCGAAGCCGGTGCTCCTCTTTTGGATGTCGGCCCTCTCGATGCGCGCCTTGGGGCTGAACCCCGAACCGGGCCGGATGCTCGACGGGATCGGCGGACGCGTCGCGCAGCCGGAGTGGGCCGTGCGAGCGCCCATCTTCGTCGTCGCGGCGGTGGCTTTGTATGTGCTCTACAAGTGTCTCGCGCCGGCCTTGGGCCGCCGCGCGGCGGCCTGTGGTGCGCTCCTCGTCGCCTCGTCCTCGTTGTGGGTGCTCTTGTCGCACCAGGCGACGACGGACATGCCGCTCGTGGCCTTCTTGACGGCCGCCATGGGGCTCTTCTTTCGAGCCATGACGACGGACGAAGGTGCGCTCCTCGTCGTCCGCGAAGTTCGTCTTCGTGGCGTTGTGCTGCGGGTCCACGGGGCCCAGCTCCTCGCGGTCGCGCTCTTCGCGTTGGTCGCGCCGCAGGCGCTGTACCTCATCTCGCAGAACGTGAGTCTTCACTGGGAGCCCGGCGCGCGAGGCCTCTCGTGGCACGGGGACATCGTGGCGCTGGGCTCCGCCGGCAATTGCGCGCTGCCAGGGCAAGTCGCCTGCGGCTTCGCTGCCCCCAAACACGGCCTCGCGCCGTTCGTTCAAGGCGTCCTTTGGCTCGTCGTCGCGGTGGCCCTCGCCAAGGTCGCGCTCGCGGAGCGCCGTCTGTCGCGGTGCCTTGCGCTCGCCGGTTGGCTGTTTGCGGCGCTCGCCACGATGGCCAAGGGGCCGGCGGGCCTCGTGCTCCCGCTGGCCACGGCGTCGGTCTTTGCGCTGGTCTCGAGGCGCTTCTCGTCGCTCAAGGCGCTCTCACCGTTTAGGGGACTCGCGCTCTCGGCGGCGATGATCTTGCCCTGGTACGTGGCGACGTGGGCCCGTCACGATCGGCTCTTCGTCGACGAGTTGGTGCTGCGTCACATGCTCGGCCGCACGATGGAGCACCTTCACGACACCAACGGCGGCGACGACACGAGCTACCGCTACTACTTGGCCCAGCTCGCGTTCGGGCTCTTGCCGTGGACGGGGCTCGCGCTCTTGGGGCTAGGTCGCGCGCTTCGTGAGCGGGCGAGTCACGCGGAGCGGTTTCTCGCTGTCTGGGCGCTCCTCGCCTTCGGACTCGTCACCGTCATGAAGACCAAGTTCCATCACTACGTGTTTCCCGTGGTGCCGCCGCTCGCGATGCTCGCGGGCTTGTCGCTCGCCGAAGCCCGTCGCACGCGGTCCTTTGGCCATGTGGCGATGGCAACGGCAATCTCCGTCGCGGCCGCGGCCTCGCTTGTCTTGCCGGAGGGAGGCGCCGCGCGGCTCGTGCACCTCTTCACGTACCAATACGCGCGCGTGTGGCCGGCCGATGTCGACGTTCGCGCGGGCCTGTGGCTACTCGCCGTCGCCACGGTGGTGGCACCGATGGGCGTCCTCGTTTCGCGAAGGCTCCGCGCGCTCTTGGTCGTCGTCTCGCTCGGCGCCGCGCTATTTTCAGGGACCTGGTTGCTGGCGGCGGCGGCGCCGCATTGGGGTCAAAAGAAGACGATGGAGGCTTGGGCTCGCGCACGGAGAGCGCGCGACTTGCCGCTCGTGGCCTATCGGCTGAACTGGAAGGGCGAGAACTTCTACGCGGGCAACAAGCTCGCGATCATCGGCGCGGGAGGAAGCGGCGACGGCATGTCCCTTCGCTCCTTCGTCAAGAAGCTAGACGGAGCGGAGGCGCGCGCGTTCTTCGTCGCGACGGAGCGCGCGCAGCTTGGCGCCCTAAGGAGCGAGCTCCGCGGCGCGTCGATGGTGGAGCTCACCTCGGCGCGCCACAGTCACCAGTTCTGCCTCCTGCGCGTCGTGCTTTGAGCCGCGCTGCACGCCAACGAAGCGACTCAGGTGCAGGGGCCGGCTTGGCACTTGCCGTAGTTCGGTGCCGCCGGCTCGGGACAGCAGTTCGGCTCGCCGGCCGCCACGTTGCAGTCGCTGTTCGTGTGGCATCGAAAACTGCCACAGCTCCCCGTGTTGCAAAGACCGGCTCCGTTGGCCGACACGGAGCAACACTTCTTGCCGGATACGCAGTCTTCCGGACCATCACAGCTCGCGTGCTTTCCGGGGCACGCGATGAGCGTTTGGCACGACGCGTCTTCGACGCAACATCCCAAGATCGGGCACACCGACGCGCCGCAGACCACGCCCTTGTAGGTCTCGGCGTCGGCGGAGGCGTCGGCTCCCGCGTCGGCGCCGCTGTCGGCGGAAGACTCGAGCGGAGCGTCCGCCGCCGCTGCGTCGACGGTCGCGGCTCCGTCGTCGGCGCCGGTCTCCGCGGCGCCGGCTTCTTGCGCGTCACCGGACGCGGTGGCATCGCTCGATGCCGCGGGATCGGGCGGCTCGCGATCGTCGAGGCCTGCCACGAGCGCGCAGCCGTAGCCGAGCGAGAGGAGGCTCACGAGTACAACGACTCGCATCAGAATCGTCCTCCTACGAGGCCGCCGTGCTTGGTCATCGCCGTGGTGACGCCGGCCTTCGGCGCCGTGAGGACGAGGACGCCGCCCACCACGAGCGCCGCCGCGCCGACACCGATGCCGACCGTTGAGATGAGCGCCGAGGACTTCGCTGCGTCGTCGAGCGCTTGGACGTCGGCGTTGCCGGCGCACTTGTTCGTGGGGCAGAGCGCGTCGGCGTCGCTCTTCTTCGAGAGCGTCCGCACGCCGAAGTAGCTCCCGACGCCCACGCCCACCACGCCGACCGCGAGGAGGACGAAGCCCAAGGGGCGGGTCGCGTCGGCTCCCTTGCGCGGCTCTTGAGGTTCCGCGACCTTTGGGCCAAGGGCCGTCGGCGCCGCCGTCGCCACGAGCAGAGGCACGCGGATCTCCACCGTGGCCGGCCCCGGAGGGACCTTCACGGTCTCGCTCCATGTGTTGTGACCAGGCGCCGACGCCTCAACGACGCGAGCGCCGGGGTCGAGCGGCAGCGCCGAGCCCCATGCCGAGGGCGTTTTTTCGCGACCGTCGAGCTTGACCGTGGGGCGCACGCCGCCCTCCGTCACGACCAAGCGCAACCGCGAGAGCTTGCCTTCGAGATCGCGCGCGTGTGCGGTCGCAAACTCGCGGCGCGCCTTGTCGTCGCCGGGACGCTCGGCGACCTCGTTGAACTCCGCCCAGGCGCTCGCCGTCTTGCCTTCCTTCTCGTGACACAAGGCGAGGTTCACCAGCGTGCCTGGCGCCGGATCAAGGCGATGGCTCTCGGCCAGCTTGCCGCACGCCTCGGCGATCTTGCCGGCCGTCAAGAGCGCTCGTCCCTCACGAAAAAACGCGTCGGCTTGTGCCTTTTCCTCTGCCGTCGGCCCTTCGGCGCGAGCCTCGCGAGGGTACGCGAGCAGCGTCGTCATGGCGGCGGCGGCGGTGAGCGTTCGAAGGAAGCGGTTCATCGTCTGCGATCGAGGTCGAGGCTCGGTTCCGGCGGCGGCGGCGGCGGCGGCGCCGTCGAGTCGGAACGCGTCACTTTACCATTCGTGCGCGGGCGATGCTTGCGCTCCGTGGGCGCTGCGCCGGCTGTCGACGTTGGCGCTGACGACGCGGAGGCGCCGGCCGGCGCCGAGGCCGCTATGGCGAGATGACCGGGAGCCGAAAGCGCAGCCGCGGGCGCCCCCGACGCGACGGTCGGCAGAGTCGCGCTCGTGGCGGCACCCGTCGCCGTTCTTTCGGTGACGTTCGGCTTCGGTGTCGTCGTCGTGGCCGGGCGCGATAGGACCCAAAGGGCCGGCACGCCCATGGCCGCTAGCGCGGTGCCCGCGGCGAAAACGAGCCACAAGCGCGAACGCGTCCGCTTGCCTGCGGGCGCCGTGGTTGCGTTCGGATCGGTGGCGGCGCGGGCGTCGGCCATCGACACGCGGGCTGGCCCCGTGGCCGCGAGGTCGGGGAGCGAGCTCCGCTCGAGGGCGATGGCCGCGCGCCGCGAGCCAAAGGGCACGAGCGCCAACGCGAGCTCGCCGATGTTTGAGAAGCGAGCGCTCCGTTCACGCATCAGGCACCGCTCGACGGCGACGGCGAGCTCGGGCGGGACGTCGGGGCGGAGCTCTCGCAGCGGCGGGGGTTTCACCTCGAGGATGTTCGCGAAGACCGCGCCCACGGTTTCCCCTTCGAAGGGCGTCCGGCCGGAGAGCAGCTCGTAGAGGACCACGCCCATCGACCACACGTCGGCCCGCGCATCGACGTCCTTCGCGCTGCGGAGTTGCTCCGGTGACATGTAATAGGGCGAACCCATCATGGTTCGAGTCTCGGTCAGCTTGTGGGCTTCGCCGTCGAGCTCGGTGACCTTCGAAATCCCGAAGTCGAGCACCTTGACGATGCTGGGCTGTCCCGGGCGGTCTGCGAGGAAGAGGTTCGACGGCTTGATGTCTCGATGAACGATGCCGAGGGCGTGGGCTTCGCCGAGCCCGGCGCTCGCCTCGACGATCGCGTCGACGGCCTCGACGACGCTCAGCGGACCTCCGCTCTCGAGCATCGCGGCGAGGTCGGTCCCGACGAGTCGCTCCATGACCATGTAGGGCCCGGCGTCGTCGGCTTGACCGATGTCGCTCACGCGTACGACGTAGTCACTTTGCATTCGAGCCGCTGCGCGTGCCTCGCGGAAGAAACGCTCCGTGAGGTCGGGCGAATTGATGGAGAGGACCTTCAGCGCGACCTCTTGGCCGAGGCTCACGTGGCGCGCCAGGTACACGGCTCCCATGCCGCCGCGACCCAGCTGCCGCCCCACGAGGTACTTCCCGGCCACGAGGGTGCCTTCGGGAATTCCTTCCGAAAGGACCCTCTGACTGGCGCCCGCGCTCATTGCCCTCAGCTTAGGGTACGCGCGGGGCCGGCGAAATCTTCACGCAGGTCACCGTCGAAATGCGTAGACGGTCACTTCGTGGAGGGGAACGAGAACACGGCACCTTCGCGCACGCCGGCCGATGGCCAGCGTTGCGTGATGGTCTTGCGCTTGGTGTAGAAGCGCACCGCGTCGGGGCCGTAAGCGTGGAGATCGCCGAAGAGCGACCGCTTCCATCCGCCGAAGGAGTGGTACGCGACGGGCACTGGCAACGGCACGTTGATGCCGACCATGCCGACGAGGATGTGGTCGGAGAAGTAGCGGGCCGCCTCACCGTCGCGCGTGAAGATGCAGGTGCCGTTGCCGTACTCGTGGTCGTTGATGAGGCGCATGGCCTCTTCGAGCGTCTTTACGCGAACGATCCCGAGGACAGGGCCGAAGATCTCTTCGTTGTAGATGACCATGCCTGGCTTGACGTGGTCGAAGAGGCACGCGCCGAGGAAGAAGCCCTGCTCGTGGCCGGGCACCTTGGTGCCGCGCCCGTCGACGACGAGCGTGGCGCCCTCTTTGACGCCCTGATCGACGTAGCCCTTCACCTTCTCGTGGTGCTGCTTGGTGACGAGCGGTCCCATGTCGTTCTTCGGATCGGTGCCGGGCCCGACCTTCATCTTCGCGATCTCAGCCTTGAGGCCGCGCACCACCGCGTCGGCCGTCTCGTCGCCGACGGCGACGACGATGGGAATGGCCATGCAGCGCTCGCCGCAGGAGCCGTAGGCGGCGCCCATGAGGGCGCTGACGGCGTTGTCGATGTCGGCGTCGGGCATGACCACGGCGTGGTTCTTCGCGCCGCCGAGCGCCTGGATGCGCTTGCCGTTCGCGCAGCCTTTTGTGTAGATGTACTCTGCAATCGGCGTCGAGCCGACGAAGCTCAGCGCCTGGACGCGGCGGTCGTCGAGGAGGGCGTCGACGGCTTCTTTGTCTCCGTTGACCACGTTGAGGACGCCCGGCGGCAGACCCGCTTCGAGGCCGAGCTGCGCGATGAAGAGCGCGCTCGAGGGATCGCGCTCCGAGGGCTTGAGCACGAAGGTGTTGCCGCAGGCGACGGCCATGGGCCACATCCACAGCGGCACCATCACGGGGAAATTGAAGGGCGTGATGCCAGCGGTGACGCCGAGCGGCTGCATCTCGCTCCAGGAGTCGATGCCGGGGCCGACGTTGCGCGTGTATTCGCCCTTCAAGAGCTCGGTCGCATACGAGGCGTACTCGACGTTCTCGATGCCGCGCTGCAGCTCGCCCATGGCGTCGCCGGCGACCTTGCCGTGCTCTGCCGTGAGGAGCCCGGCGATCTTCTCGGCGTTCAGCTCGAGGAGGTTCTTGAGCTTGCTCATGGTGCGCGCGCGCTTGAGCGGCGGCGTGGCGCGCCACTCGGGGTACGCCTTCTCGGCCGACGCGATGGCCGCCTGCACGGTCTCGCGACTGGCCAAGAGCACGCGCTTCTCGGCGACGCCCGTGGCCGGGTTCCAGACCTCCTGCGAGCGCTCGGAGCCGAGGACGTTCTTGCCGTCGATCCAGTGACCAATCGTGGGGAGAGCTTGCGACATGGGAAAAACTCGCGGGGTTGGGAGAGGCGGCCAGGAGGCGCGGCCCGTTTAGGGCCGGGGATTGTCCCATCTCGTCAGCGAGGTGCCAGCCCAAAGGGGGCGAATTCTGGCGATTTGGTGGGGGCGGCTGGGCCGGCGGGGGCGGCGCCCCAAGGCTGTTAGTGAGCCTGATCAACGATTTGAAAATCGCTAGCGATGCTGGGCAATTATCGTTAGTTCGCCCTCAGCCCCGCACGATCTGCATCGTCGCTTCCTTGAAGTCGCGGCTTACCCAGAGGGTCCACAGGAACCAATCGTCGAAGCTCGTGAGCGTCAGCAAGAGGTCCATCGGCTTGCCACGGCTATCGAGCACTTTCGGGTCGATGTTGGCGCCCACCGGCACGCCGCGAACCTTGTCGCACCAAGCGTGCGAGTGAGCGGCCTCGTGATCGTCGGCGCTGATGCCCGCCTTCGAGAGCTCGTCCTCGTCCTCGGGATCGTCGATGTCGATGAGGGCGCGATCGTCGGCGCCGGCGGTGAAGCTCATGAGGCGGACGGGCTTCACGTCCACGCCGGCCGGCGGCTCGAGGACCGCGGGGCAGGGCTCGCGAAACATGACGACGGTGTTCTCTTCGTAATAGTCGCCGGCCATGTCCGCGAAGACTTGAATCACGCTCACGTCGCCGAGGTCGAGCTCGCCGCCGGCCTTCTTGCCGACGAGCTGCAGCACGAACTCCATGGGGCGTCGTGAGGTCTCGGGCCACGGCGCCCCGTTCGACGGCGCGTTGGGGAGGCCTCCGACGCGGCTTACGAGCTTGTCGGCCTTCTTGTCCTTGCCGCCGTCCTCGAGCTTGATCGCGTGCCGCGGCACGGCGCGCTTCTTCGGCGGCGTGTAGTCGCTCGCGTCGTCGTCCTCTTCGGCGGCTCCCTGCTCGGCGCCGCCGCCCCACTTGAGACCGAAGCGGTCGTCGAGGGCCTTGCTCACCTCAGCCCGCACCGCAGGCGAAAGGATCGAGGCGGGGGCACGCAAAATGTCGCCGACGTTCGCGAGCTTCTTCTTCTGCAAGAGCTCGGTCGCGGCGGCGCTCAGCTCGAGCTCTTCGACCCCAACGACGGCTGGGTTCGAGGGCTTCTTCCGCGGCGCGAGGAGCGCCACGAAGGCAGGGTTCTTCCAGATCGCTTCGAGATCCGAATCCTTCTCGGGGTTCGGGTTCTGCTTGCGGAGCGTGCGGCATCGCTTGAGTCGATCGAGCGCGCGCGTCGCGTCGCCGGCGCGCGCGTACACGCAGCCGAGGTTGTAGAGGATGGCGTCTTGCGCTTCTTCGCCGAGGTCGCGGAGGCGCTTCTCGGCGCGCGCCACGACCTCGGCCGCCTCGCCTTCGAGGACGAGCTTGCCCTTGCGTGACATCAGGAGCATCAGGAGCGCGCTGTTGACGATGCCCCAGTGGGGCTCGTCGCTCCGCAGGAGCAGCCGCGCGAAGCAGGCGTAAGCGCCCTCATGCTTGTTCGACGCCTGAAGTGCCGCGGCCAAGTTCCATAGGCCCGTCGCCCCCGCCCATTGGCTGCGACGCTCCGCCTCGGCTTCAATCTCATCGAGCCGCGTCACGGCCGCCGTGAAGAGCTTCGTGTCACCCTCGAAGGCTGCGGACCAAGCGCCCACGCGGAGCACCTCCTCGTCGAGCGACAGCTCCTTGGGCTGCGCGCGCGGCGTTATGGGCCGGGACGTCAAATCACGGGCGGCGCCGCGAAGGCCTTCGAAGGCGAGGGGAGATTCGGCCGCGCGAAGGAGGCCGAGCGCGAGCGTCCGCGCTTCGGGAGCGAGCGCGTCGATGCGCTTCATGGCGGCGCGCGCGTCGCCCTTGTCGAGCTCGCCGTGGGCCGCGAAGAGCTCCGTCGCGAGCGCCTCGTCGGGGCCCTTCTTGTAGGTCGCTTCGTCGTATTGGATGGCGACGAGCGTGGCCCCCTTGCCGGCGTCGCTCGGTCGTTTCGCGTCATCGGCGGAGACGCCGCTCGCCTCGAGCCAGCGCACGACGCGCTTTTCGTCGCCGACGACCACGCGAAAGCCGTCGCTGCCGCGCTGGAACTTCACGCCGACGGCGAGATCAGGGCTGTAGACGCGAAACCAGAGGACGTCCGTGCCGAGGTGATTCGCCATGAGCGCGGCGCGCGACCAGGCGCCGGCGCCGATGCCCTGCGCGCCATCGGCGCTGTCGACGACGGCGAAGTGACCCTGGTTCGCGGGATGGACCGCGATGCCCACGACGCCCTTTGAGGTCCATCCCTCGGCAGTTTTGGGATCGGCCTTGGACAGCTTGCCGTCTTCGCGGAGCTTGGTGACGATGGCGTTGGCGGTCACGCCGTCGCTGGCTTTGACGAAGAGCCCGCCGCGGGGGAACCCGGCCGGCTCCGCTTTCGCTTGCACCGGGGCGCTCGCCTCCGCGCCCTTGGCGCTCTTCTCGGCCTTCGGCTGCGCTTTTGCGGGCGCCGTCGTCGTCGCAGGCGTCGCAGACGTCGCGGTCTCCCCGCCTCCCGCATCGAGGTAGCCGTCCCGCCGCTTCTCGGCTGCGATCTTCTCCGCGGCGCGGAGCGCTTCGGCCTCCGAGGCGAAGGACTTCTCCTTCACCTGTCCTTGTGTGCCAATGCGGCCAAACCGCACGCGGTGCGTCTTGCCGACGACCTCGATCTCCCAGAACTTCGACGACGTGCCTTCGCGGTATTCGAGCGAGACCTTCATGGCCCATCTTGGCTATCGCAGCGCTCGGGACGTGTCGACTCCGTGTCACCCCTCGGCTCTCTCCACCGGCAGACTGGCGGCCTCCATCCCGACCCGCTCAGACGCACTTGTTGGGCTAATATGCCGCCCATGTCGTCCACGAACGCGGTTCACGTCGCCGCTCGCGTCAAAGGTTTCACGTACGCCATTCGAAACATCGTCGTCGAGGCGAAGAAGCTCGAAGCCGCCGGACAGCGCGTTCGGTATCTCAACATCGGCGATCCGATCCTCTTCGGGTTCAAGACGCCGCCGCACCTCATCGAGGTCGTCGCGAAGGCGATGCGCGACGGGCACAACGGCTACTCGGCCTCGGCGGGCATCGAGCCGGCGCGCGAAGCCGTCTCCGAAGAGTTCACGCAGCGAGGCATGCCGCTCTCGGCCGATCGCGTCATCCTCACCTCGGGCACCTCCGAGGGCATCGACCTCACGCTGAGCGCGCTCACCGATCCCGGCGACGACGTCCTCGTGCCGAGCCCCACGTATCCGCTCTACACGGCGGTGCTCACCAAGCTCGGCGCCCGCGCGGTCTTCTACCGCACCGATCCCGACAACGGCTGGCTCCCGGACCTCGCCGACATGCGCGCTCGCATCGGTCCGCGCACGCGCGCCATCGTCGTCATCGATCCCAACAACCCCACCGGCGCCGTTTATCCGGAGGCCACGCGCCGCGCCATCATCGCGCTCTCCGAAGAGACCGGCGTGCCGATCCTCGCCGACGAGGTCTACGGCGATCTCGCCTTCGACGGCCCGGCACCGCTCCTCGCGAGCCTCGCCCCCGACGCGGCCATCATCTCGTATTCGTCGCTTTCGAAGGCGTACCTCGCGCCCGGTTGGCGCGCCGGTTGGCTCGGCGTCGGGCGCTCGCCGCGGCTCGACGAAGCGCTCGCGGCCATCAAGAAGCTCGCCGACGGTCGCTTGTGCAGCCCTGGCCCGATGCAGTTCGCCATCGAGGCGGCGCTGCGCGGTGATCGCTCCCACCAGAAGGACTTCGCCCGCGAGCTTCGGATGCGCGCCGACCTGACGACGTCGCGCCTCAACGCGATGCCCGGCATGTCGTGCGTGCCGCCGAAGGCCGCGTTCTACGCGATGCCGCGCATCAAGCTGCCGCAGGGCAAGACGGACCAAGACTTCGTCCTCGGCCTCTTGCGCAAGACGGGCATCTTGTGTGTCTACGGCTCCGGCTTCGGCGCCGATCCGAACGACGGCGCCTTCCGCATCGTGTTCCTCTCGTCGATGGACGAGCTCAGCAGCGTCTACGACGACCTCGGCGCCTTCGCGGCAGAGTTTCTCTCGGTGAAGTGAAGCTCGCGGAGAGCGCGCGCCGACTCGCGGCGCCCCATCGACGAGCGAAGCGGTACCATCGGCGGCATGTCGCGCCTGCTTTCGCTCGTCTCCGCCATCGTCTTCGTGCTCAGCGTGAGCTTCTCGACAGAAGGCTGCGCGAGCGATGAGGCGCCGGATACGTCGGCCTCCGGCCTGCCGGACGCCACGGCGACTGTCGACGCCGACGTGCCGGGCGCCGATGCCAGCGACGCATGCGCGTGCGACCCGGCGACGACCCTTGGCTGCGGCGGCGACGCCTCCGCGTGCACCTGCAAGGCGGGGTACGTGCCCAGCTCGCCGACGGCGTGCGTCGACGTCAACGAGTGCCTCACCAACCGCGGCGGCTGTCATGAGAAGGCTCAGTGTTTCAACCTGCCGGGCGGGCACCGGTGCGAGTGTGACATCGGCAGCATCGGCGATGGCGTGTCGTGTGGCGACTACAACGAGTGCCTCGTCAACAACGGCGGCTGCGGCGTAGCGGGCAAGTGCACGAACATCGTCGGCGGCGCGACGTGCTCATGCAAGGCCGGCTACGTGGACAGCGCCAGCGGGTGCGTTGACGTCGACGAGTGCGCGACGAACAACGGCGGCTGCCACGCTGACGCCACCTGCGTGAACACGGAGGGTGGCCGCACGTGCACGTGCAAGGCCACCTTCACCGGTGACGGCATCACCTGCGCCCCCGGCAAGTGCGGGCAAGCGGGCGCGTGCACGCCCGGAGCCACGCGTCTCGGTGCCACGTGCGGCAACTGTTCGAAGCTCGTGGAGACGTGCGATCCCGGCTGCGTCTTCGGGCCGCCCGCTTGCACCGCGCAGCCCGGCTGCGAGCCACCGGCGACCGTCGACTCGCTCTTGCGACGGAGCTGCTACTGCATCGACTGCGGCGCGAGCGACATCACCGTCGCCGACGGCGCCAAGTGCGCTTACCTAAGGTGGGCGTTTTTTCCTTGGGGTGTTCCGCTCACGAAGTCGTTCTTCGACAAGGAGGTGAAGGCGAAGAGCGCCCAAGCGCGCGCCCTTGGGATGGTGACCGAGTTCGGGATCCCCGAGTACCTGTCGTCGCCGACGCCGGCCCTCGACTGCCCCGCCGATGGCCTCTACCGCGTGAGCGTCGACGCGGCGGTGTTGCCCTCGTGGAACACGATCTTGACGGCGCATCGCCCGTCGCCGTCGATCCAGCCGTTCCCCACGGGGACGAGCGAGCTCGCGTTCTCGTATGCTGCGGCCTGGGTACCAGGCTTCAAACCCAATTGGGTTTACGGCAAGTGCGCCGGCATTCCGTCGCTCGGGACCGACGAAGGCTGGCGCTACCACCTCTTCGCGACGCTCGCGGCCATCGACGCGGGCGTTGGCGGTCTCTACGTCTCGCAGGTCGCCATCCGTCAACCCACGGGTTTCGTCGCGCTCGTCGCCGCCGCGCGCGCCTATTACGCGCAGAAACACCCCGGCAAAGCGCTTGTCGTTGGCGCCGAATCGATCGACGGCCTCGAGGCGCAGCTCGCGTCCAAGATCGACTACGTGAAGGAGGTCGCCGACATCGACGTCGTGCGCAGCACGAGCCCGTGGCCCACCGTCTTGGACTCGGACGGTTCGGAGCACGCCTGTTACGCGCCGAACCTGCTCGAGCCCATCCCCGCGACGACGGGTCCCGATCCGACGGTGCTCTCCTGCCAGAGCGTGGGCTTCCGAAGCGGCGGCCTCTGCATCGCCGACTCGGAGCGCACGCAGATGCGGCCCTTTGCTTCGCCGTCGCCGGGCGCCTTTGCTGGCACCAACCCTAACGCGCGCACCCATCACGACGCGCTACCCATCCCCATCATGCTGGAGCTCGATGGCTTTCAGCAGTGCGCTTACAAGACGGCGCGCTACGCGAGCGCGGGCATCACCGACGGCGTCTTGCCGATCTTCTACAAGCCCAACGCGTGCGCCGACTACGATCAAACCACCTGCCTCGCCACGGTGCGCAACGGCCTGCCCAACACCATGGCCTTCTTGGCGCAGCCCAAGGCGGTGCGTGCGGCGTTCCAGAGGTACGCGGCGCAGGCGGCCAAGCTCATGACCGTCGAGCGCGGCGTGCCGCACTACTTTCCCGCGCTTTTGCGCGTGGACCAGAACCTCACGGTGGTGGCTCAATCGACTTCGGCGCTGACCGGCGCCACGCCGGCGGAGGTCGCGCAGTCGTCGCTCGTTCGCTATTGCCCCAGCGACGTTGGCGTCGCGACGCCCATCGATAGTGATGCGCCCTACCTTTACAACGCGACGTCTTGCGGCGATGTCGCGGCGGTGCAGGGCGCCCTCGCCAGCGTCGCCGACGCCGAGAGGGCCGCCGCCGAGGGCTTCGTGCGGCACCTCTACGCGACCGTGTTTGCGCGTGCGGCGGACGCCGGTGGCCTCGCGAGCTGGACCAACGCCCTGCTTGGCGCGGCCAATCGCGAACAAGCGGCGCTCGACACGTTGGGCACGTTCCTCACGACCAACGGCGAGAGCATCGGCGCCGTGAGCGAAGACGAGTTCACGCGGCGGCTCTACCGGTCGGCGCTGGGGCGCGAGGGCACGGCGGCTGAGGTCGCCGCCCAGAGCGGCGTGCCCCGGGCGACGAGGATCGCCAACGTCCGAGCGCGCTTCGAGTGCCGGCGTCACCTGGCGCGCCTCGGCCTGCGGAGCGCTCCGCTTCACCAAGGAGAGGTCGTGGCTGGCCTCTACCACTACCTGCTCGCGCGCGCGGTGCCGCTCGTGGGTGACGACGAGCTTGTCTATTGGGCCGACCAGCTCTTCTCCAAGGCGCAGACCTTTGGCGCCATCGTCGGCACCTTCGCGGCGTCGCCGGAGTTTGGGGCGGCGTGGACGAACGTCTGCGCGTCGGATCCGGCGAACTGCAGCGCTTGGTACGTTCATTCGGCCTACTTCGCGATTCTCCACCGCGGCGCCGACCCGGGAGGTCTCGCCTACTGGGCTGGCGAGATCGACGCCGGACGCACGACGCGCGCAGGTTTGCTCACGGCCCTCCTGGCGACGACCGAGTTTACCGACCGCGCCGCGCGACTTGGGCTTTAGCTGTGATGGACGCGCGAGTCGTCTTTGAGGCGAGCCGAGCGGCCTACGATCGCGCCGACGTCTATCGCGATAGCGGCACCTACCAGAGGGTCGACGTCGCGAGCGGGCGCGTAGAGGCCGAGGGGACGTTCACGACGTCGTTCGATCGAGCGTCGGACGAGCTCCGTTTCGCGTTCAGCCTCGTCGACAGCGGACTGCCAATCAGCGGCGCCTACCTGTCGCGGGTTGGCCGAATTGTCGAGCGCGACGGATGGGTGCCGGAGTCGGCCGCGACGCTGGCTGTAGCGGCGGCGTCGATCGCCGGAGTCCTTCCGCCCTCGCACTTCGTTCCGCGGCTGCTTGTTGGCGGCGCCCTTGGAGGGAGAGCCCTGTGGGATCGGGGCCCAGGGCACGGCACGGGAGAGTGGTGCTTGGCGACAACTGCCTCGTCGTCGAGACCGGTGACGAATGGGCCCGCTGGGATCGCCGTCGGCAACGGCGACTTCCTCATCCGACGCATCAAGATGCCGCGCTCGTGGTTGCCCGACGCGTTGCGCCATGCCGCGCTTCGTCTCAGCGGTCTGGCTGAGACGGTGTCTCTCGAGCACCACGAACAAATGCTCCTCATCGACTACACGCTGTTGCCTTGAACTCAGGGCGTCGACGGGAGCGCGGCCCGCCGTCAGTCGCCCTCATCGAAGAGCTGCGCGAGGTGTGCGCTCGAAGCGGTTCCATCGGCGCGAGTGAAGAGCGTCGGCCCGCTCGTCCTTGGCGAGGTTGGCCCATGAGGCGGTCGTCTCGGGCGCTGCGTCTCTTAAGCGAGGACCTACGTCTCTTAAGCGACGCCAACGCCTTCGTAAGCCGAACGCGAAGCCAATTATGCGGGAGCGGAGACGCGATGTGAGACGCGTACGCCTTCGCCGACGAAGGATCGCGTGGTTGCGGGCGAGCGCGAGGCTTGATTGGCGGAGGCTGGCGTCTCTTGGAGACGGAGCCAAGCCAACTAGACGCAACCGAGGCCTCGCTGAGCCGCGTCGACGCGCTTCCGCAGCGTCACGAAGCCATCGCCTCCGCGTAGGTGGCTTTGCCTCTCCCTTAAAGGACTCCGGGACCGCGCGATGGGACGCTTCGGAGCGCTCACGAAGTCACACCGGTCGAGTTCGCCGTCGATTTTCCGATCCATCGGACCTTCGCTCGCATTCCCCTTCGTTGCGGACGCCGTGTCCGCCCGAAAGGTAAGGCCAATGAACAGGTTCCTCGTCGGCACGGTCGGCGTGGCATGCGCGTTGCTCGCGTCGACCGCGATTGCGGGCTGGACGCAGGCGTATCCGGTGGTGGTGGACCAACAGGCGATGGCCGTCTACGGGAGTCTTTGGCTCGACGCGCTCATCAGGCGGTGCGTTCGATGAGCTCGGCTGTCGCGTCTGGGCCTTCCCCGGCGCTCCGCTGCAAGGGATGTGTTTCGCGAGCGATGAGAAGGGCAACAGTGTCAGTTGCATGCTCGCGACCGACGGCGCGGGCCAATCGCTTGTACGCCGCCCGGTGGCGCGCGCCGAAGCACAGTATATAGTTCTCTATATGAAGCGAATTCTCATCGAGCTCGACGACCGGTGCGCGCGCGATCTCGAACGCGTCGCACCAGCGAAGGCCCGGCAGAGAGCGGAGTTCGTGCGCCTCGCGATTCGACGCGCGATCGATCTGGCGCTCGACGTGCGCACGGGCGATGCGTACCGCGCCCGCCCGCTCGCCGCAGACGGAACACCTGAGGATCTCGTCGGCTGGGACCAAGCCAATCAGCTAGCGACTCCCTCTGCGTCGGCGAAGGCCTCGCCCCGGAAGAAGCCGCGGCGCGCGACGCGGGCCGCGTGACCCGCCCGATCGACGCGCCGCAACAGTTCGACCTCTGGTGGGCGCGTTTGCCCGATCCGGTGGGTCGGCGCCCGCTCCTCTTGCTGGGCCGCACGAGCGCCTACGCGTACCTGACCCGCGTCCTGGTTGTGGAAGTCACGACGACGGTGCGCGGGATCCCTCAAGAGATCAGCCTCGGCCGACGCGAGGGGCTCTCGCGTCCATGCGTCGCCAATCTCGACACGTTGCGAACCGTGCCCCGTGGCGCCCTCGAATCGCGTGTCGGTCGGCTCGCGGTCTCGCGCCACGCGGAGGTGAAACGCGCGATGGGGCACGTCCTTCACTGGCCGGAGCTCTCCGGGCTTTAGCCGCGCAAGCCGTCGCGACCCGTCGGAGCCGGGCCCAAGGCGGAGCTCGCCGCTTACGGCGCCGCGCGTGCCCGCGCGCGGTCTACGCCAAGCCACGGACCCGGCGGGATCGTCTGGCTTCCGTGGCGCAGCTCGAAGTAGAGCGTCGGCCCCTTGCCTTCGTCGCCGACGCTGCCGATGCGCTCGCCAGCGGAGATCTCGTCGCCGACGCGCACATCGACGCTCGCGAGGTTGCCGCTCACCGTGTAGTAGCGCTCGCCGTGGTCCAAGATCACGATGCGCCCGTAGGCGCCGTAACGATCGGCGAAGGCCACGCGGCCCGCAAAAACCGCCCGCACCGTGGCCCCGAGCGGCGCGCCGATCTCGAGGCCTTGGCTTGCGTCGCCCTCGCGCTTCGAGGGCCTCACCTCGGCGCGCCCCGTGACGGGGAACAAGAGCCGCCCGCGCGAAGCCCCGAAGCCGCCGATGGCGACCGGCTCGCTGCCGTTGCCGCCGTAGACGGCGACGTATTCGCTGTTGCCGCTCGAGGTCTCGAAGGCGTGATCGAAGGCGACCTTGCGACGGTCGTCCTCTTCGCTGGCCACGCGCGCCGCTTCCATGGCGGCGCTCTGCGTCTCGAGCGAGGCGCGATCGTTGGCGATGCGCTCGAGGTTCTGCGCTAGCTCGGCGCCGCGGCGGCGGAGCGTGCGCTCTTCGGAAAGCTCACCGTGAAGCGACCGACGCGCCCGCTCCACACGCGACGCGTGCGACACGAGCGCTTCGAAGCCATCGCCGACGGGCAACATGCCGAGCTTCGTCATGCGGTAGAGCACGCGGCCGCGCGCGACGACGCGGGCCTTCACGTCGGCGAGCTTTTGGCCGACCTCGGACATCTCCGCCTTGGTCTTCTGCTCCGTGAGGGCCAGGTCTGCGAGCTTGCGATCGAAGGTCGCGCGCGTGAGCGTCGGCGACGTCTCGACGCGTGTGGCTCCCGGCTCTTCGTGCTTCGCGCGCGCCGGATCGGTCGCGACGCCGATGCGCCCGCTCGCCTGCGTCGCGACAAGGAGCGCGCCGGCGATGACGATCCAGGAAGAGGCGAGGCGCGTCATACGGCCACCAAGCGCCGGAGGCCGAGGGCCGCCGCGAAGGCGCCGAGCACGAGCCCCAGCGCCACCATGCCGGCCGCGAACGGCCAAGGCAGAAACGTGGGCTCCATGCCCACGAGCGCCGAGAGCTCGCCGTCGAGGCGGCTCTGCACGAGGACGAACAAGATCCCCAGGAGGCCTACGGCGAAGGCTGCGCCGAGGGCGCCTTGCGCGCCGCCTTCCAAAAGGAAAGGGCCCTTGACGAAGCGATCCGAGGCGCCGACGAGCTTCAGCACCTCGACCTCGGTCTTGCGGCGCTGGAGCGCGAGGCGAATCGTCGAGCCGACGACGGCGAGCACAGCCGTCAAGACGACGAAGGCGAGCAAGAGCGCCGCGGCGACACCAGCACGCACGAGGCGCGCGAGCCGCTCGGTCCACGAGCGGTAGGTCTCAACGTCCTCGACGCCCGGCAGGAGCTTGAGCTTCGTCACCATGTCGGTGAGCGCCGCATCGCCGATGGACTCGGTCATGTGCACCTCGAGCGAGGCGGGAAACGCTTCGACGGGGATGCCCGATAGGTCGCCGCTCTTGCCGAGCTCTCGCGCGCCGAAGTCGGTCTTCGCTTGGCCCGCCGAGACGTAGCGCACCTCTCGCACGCCGGGCACGCGTGCGAGCGCGTCCTTGAGCGCCGACACATCCTCGGGGCTCGCTTGCGACTTCAAGTACACCGAAGCGCGACCAGCGCGCGCCCATCGGTCTTCGAGCCCCTTCAGGTTCGTGACCACGAGGAGCGCCGCGCCGAGGCAGACGAAGGCCACGGCCAGCGAAAATACGCTGAGCGCGTGGAGGCGCCACTCGCGAAGCATTCCTCGTCTCGCACGTCGCGTTACGCCAATGGACAGATCGATCATGAGGCTCCTCAGACGCTCCCTCAAACGGGAAGGACGTTGTCGTAACCCTGTTCGGGAATGCCGCTCGGCACATCCATGGTCTTGCCTTCGTCGAGAATCACGAGGCGCCGCGGGCGAATCTCGAGCAGCGAGCGATCGTGTGTCGCGAAGAGAACCGTCGTGCCAGCTTCGTGGATCTCCTCGAAGAGCCCGAGGATGTCGATGGCGAGCTGCGGATCGAGGTTGCCGGTGGGCTCGTCGGCGAGGATGAGCGCCGGCTCGCCGACGATGGCGCGCGCGATGGCCACGCGTTGCTGCTCTCCGCCGCTCAAGAGTCCTGCGGCGACGTCGCCGTGACCCGAGAGGCCGACGCGTTCGAGCGCCTCGCCGACGCGCGTTCGCACGAGGCGCGGCGGAAGACCGAGCACCTCGAGCGTGATGGCGACGTTCTCGAAGACGCTCCATGACGGCACGAGCTTGAAGTCTTGGAAGATGACGCCGAGGTTGCGGCGCAAGAACGGCACCGACTCGTCGCGGAGGCGACCGATGTCGCGGCCCAGGAACAAGATGCGACCGTCGTCGACGGTCTCGGCGCGGTACAGCAGCCGGAGGAGCGTCGACTTGCCGGCGCCGCTCGGGCCCGTGATGAAGACGAACTCGCCCCGCTCGATGATGAGGTTCATGCCCCGGAGCACAGGCACGCCGGGCCTGTAGGACTTGTAGACGTCCTCGAAGAGCAAAATGGGGCGGTTCTGCGCCTCGCGCGTGAAGCGGTTACCGGCTCGCAGCAGCGGACGGAAGCGGCGGTCTTTCTCGCCGAGGGTCGACACGTCGTCTTCAAGCGACATACCGAGCCGGTATCAGGGCTCAGCGAGGCGAGCCAAGTTTGTGGCGGCGGCGCCTGGCCGAAGCTAAGCGCTCGCCGCTGCCGCTGGATTCGTGCGGCCTCGGAGCGATCGGAGCCCCATGGCCGTCTCCGCCAGCTCGACGGCGCGGAGGCCGTCTTCGGCGGTGGCCAAGGGAGCCGCAGGCGCCCCCTGACAGGCCTCGTAGAGCGCCCTCGCCTGCGCCACGAGGGGCTCGTCGGTGGGGACGGGGACGTCGACAGCTCCGCCTCCAACGCTCGCCTTTCGAAGGCGGAAGGCGAGCAGGTCGCCCTCGTACCGAGCGTCGCGCGTCGTGACGGTCAACATGCGGTGGCGGCCCGCGCGCGCGAGCCGTAGGCGCCCAAACGCGGCTCCCGCCGAGAGGTGCACCCGGGTTGCGTTGGCGTCGCCTTCGGCCCCGAGGACGACGGGACGCCGGCCGGTGAGGTGCGCGACCAAATCGAGATCGTGAACGCCGAGGTTCAACACAACATCGCCCTGAGAATGGCTCGTCACGGCGACGGAGCGTTCGATCTCGATGCCGAGGACCTCATCTTCGGCGATGAGGCTCCGGAGGGCGCGGACCACCGGATTGAAGCGCTCCGAGTGCCCCACGAACAGCTGACCGGGCGCGGCAAGGTGCGCGAGGCGGCGCGCGACGGCAGGCGTCGGCGCGAGGGGCTTCTCGACGAAGACGCGTCGGCCCCGCGCGAGGGCAACCGTCACGAGGCTGGCGTGCTCGTCGGGTGGCGACGCCACGAGCGCGAGGTCGCAAGCCTCGAGCAGCGCCTCCGCCGTGCCGACACGGAGCCATTCAGGCGTCGCGACGCTCTCGTCGGGATCGTGAAATCCGACCAGGGAGAACTGGCTGGGGAGCTCCGAGAGGACGCGCGCGTGGAGGCGTCCCATCCGGCCGAGGCCAAAAATACCCACGGAAATACGCGTCACGACTGGTCTTTTAGCGCCAAATCAACCCGCCGTCACGGCGCGTTCTTTAGCACCATAGGTTGACATATTCAGAAGTGTCGCTATTTGAATATCAAGACCCATGTACACCGTCCTCCGCTTCCTCGAGCCTACCGTTCGCAAAAGCCGCCCCGTGGCCGCGTCCCCCGGCGGCCTCCCGAGCCATCCCGCTGGCCTCCGCGCCCGCCGTCTCGCCTTCTGGGTCGGGCTTGGCGCCGCCGTTGTTGGAGCTGCCTTGGCGCTCACCGGCTGCGCCGAGACCAGCCCCGTCTCGCAGACGTCGGTCACCGCGGCCGATGCCAACGCTGGGGCCGTGCGCACGGTGCGCCTCGACGGTCAGCTCGCGGAGCGCTACGGCGTCCGCTCAGAAGCCGCCGGAACGGCCGGAAAGGCCCACGTGATTCGCGTTCCGGGGACCCTCGAGTACAACCTCGAGCGCTATGCCGAGGTGGGCCCTCTCGTGGAGGGGCGGGTCTCGCAGGTGCACGTCCGCGTTGGCGACACGGTCAAGAAGGGCCAGCGGCTTGCCACGCTGCTGGTACCTAGCATCGCCGATGCGCAGGCCAGCCTCGTCGCCTCGCGTGCGACTTCGAGCGTCGCGGAGCGAAACGCGAAGCGCGAAGAGCGTCTCCTCGCGCAAGACCTCACGACGCAACGTGACGTCGAAGCCGCGCGAGGGACGCAGATCGAGGCGACGGCGGCCCAGGCGGCGGCTGAGGCGAGGCTCCGCGTTCTCGGGGCCCAGGTCCCGGCGGGGCACGAAATCCAGGCGGCCGGGTCTGTGTTGCTCAGCTCGCCCATCGAGGGCGTCGTGGTGCGCCGTGACGCGGTCCAAGGCCGCTACCTGAGGCCCGCCGAGACGGCCTTCGTGGTCGCCGATCCCACGGAGCTTTGGGCCCTCGTGGACGTCTTTGAAAACGATCTCGCCATGCTGCGGGTTGGCGCCGACGCGGATCTGCACGTGGACGCGCTGGGCAAGTCCATCAAGGGCAAGGTCGTGACCATCGAGCCGCAGCTCGGCCAAAAGAGTCGCGCAGCCCGGGCCCGCATCGTCGTTCACAACGCCGACGGGGCACTCCGCGCCGGCCTCTTCGTGCGCGCCGCCATCTCGGTACCCAGCGACGCGGGCGAGCGGCTCCTCGTTCCCTCTAGCGCGGTGCAGCCGCTCGGGAACGACGAGGTCGTCTTCGTCAAACGTGACGCGACGACTTACGAGATTCGCAACGTGAAGGTCCGGCGCCTTGCGTCGCAGATGGCGGAAATCGTGGAAGGCCTTCAGCGAGGCGAGTCCATCGTCGTCGAAAACGCGTTCATCTTGCGCGGCGAGGTTACGCGTCAATGAGCAGCATCGTCGCGTTCTGCGCAAAGAACCGGCTCTTCGCCCTGCTGGTTGCTCTTGGGATCGTGATCTACGGCTTCGTCTCCTTGGCCAAGCTGCCCATCGACGCCGTGCCCGACGTCACCAGCACGCAAGTGCAAGTCGTCACGCGCGCGCCGGCCCTGTCGGCCACGGAGATGGAGTCACAGGTCACGCAGCCCATCGAACGTGGCATGGCCGGTGTTCCCGGCCTCTCGGAGACGCGGAGCATCACCAAGCTCGGAATCAGCATCGTCACGCTGGTCTTCGACGACGCCGTCGACCTCTACTTCGCTCGCGCTCAGGTCGCCGAGCGGCTCATGAGCATTCGAGATCAGATCCCCGAGAGCGTGGGCAAGCCCGAGCTGGGGCCCATCGCCACGGGCCTCGGTGAGATCTTCATGTTCGAGCTGAAGCAGAAGGCTGGCGGCGCTCGCCACCCGGAGGAGCTTCGAACCATCGTCGAGTGGCAGGTCGCGCCGCGACTCCGGCAGGTGCCCGGCGTCATTGAGGTCGTGGGCTACGGTGGCGCGCTCAAGCAGTACCGCGTGACGCTCGATGGCGCGCGCCTCTCGGCGCATCGCGTTTCGGCGAAAGATGTCCAGCTCGCCCTCGAGTCAGACAACCGCGGCGCCGGAGGCGGCACCTTCGAACGGGCCGGCGAGCAAATCGTCCTCCGCGGCGACGCTCGCTTTCGCGGTCTCGAAGACATCGAGCGCACGGTCGTTCGTGTCGACGAGTCCGGCGTGCCGATCCGAATCGCTCAGCTTGGCGAGGTCGATACCGGCGGCGCATTGCGTCAGGGAGCGCTCACGCGCGACGGTCGCGGCGAGATCGTGGGCGCGAGCGTGCTCATGCTCAAAGGGCAAAACAGCCGCGACGTCTCGCTCCGCGTCAAGGCGGCCGTTGCTGAGCTCGCGCCCAAGCTTCCCGCGGGCGTGACCATCGAGCCGTACTACGACCGCTCCGAGTTCGTCGACAACGTCATCAAGACCATCACGAAGAACCTGTCGGAGGGGGCGCTCATCGTCATTCTCTGCCTCCTCTTGACGCTCGGCACGCTCCGCGCCGGGTTGCTCGTCGCGGGCGCCATTCCCTTCTCGATGCTCGTTGGCTTCATCGGCCTGCGGGCGGTGGGCTACAGCGGCAACGTCATGTCGCTTGGCGCCGTCGACTTCGGGATCGTCGTCGAGGGCGCCGTCCTATCCATCGAACACGCGATGACGCACGGCGCGAACGTGGCCGATCGCGTACGACGGCAGAAGGTCATCGTTCAGGCCATGAAGGACGTCGCGCGCCCCGCGCTCTTCGTCGTCACCATTACGGCGCTCGTGTTCTTGCCGTTGGCCACGTTGCAGGGCGTCGAAGGCAAGATGTTCCGGCCCGTCGTCATCTCCCTCTGCTTCATGCTGCTCGGCGCCATTGTGTACGCCACAGTGGTTCTGCCGGCCCTCGCGCCGACGCTGCTCATTGGCAACAAGCTCCCCAAGGAGCCGCGCTTCGTCGCGAAGCTGAAGGTCCTCTACGCCAGCGCCCTGGAGCGCACGTTGCAGCGGCCCGTGACCACGTTGGCGGTTTCGCTGGCGGCGACGGCGGTCCTCTTCTTGGCCGGCGCACGTCTCGGCGCCGACTTCATGCCGCGGGTGTTCGAGGGGGCCTTCGCCGTCGACGCCATTAGGCCGCCGAGCACCGGACTCTCTCAGGCCATCGTCATGGCGGGCCACACGGAACGAGCCATGAAGGAGGTGCCCGAGGTGCTCACGGTGGTCAACCGCATCGGACGACCGGAGGACGCCGTCGACTTCGCGGGGCCCGAGTCGAGCGACGTCTTCGTCATTCTCAAGCCCAAGAGCGAGTGGCGCAAAGGGCTCACCGCCGAGGCGCTCATGACGGAGCTGTCGGAGCGCGTCGACAAGAACGTGCCCGGCACCATCAACGCGTTCTCCCAGCCCATTGAGATGCGCGTCAACGACCTCATCGCCGGGGCGCGCAGCGACGTCGTCATCAAAGTCTTTGGGGACGACTTGCCCTCGATGATGAGCACGGCCGACCAGTTTCGCCGGGTCCTCGCGACGATTCCCGGTGCCACGAACGTGCGTATGGAGATTCCTACCGGTCTCCCATCCGTGCAGGTTACAGCGAATCGCGATCGGCTCGCTCGTTTGGGCATCTCGTCAGGCAGCGTCCTCGATACGGTCGAGATGTCGCGCGCCGGCAAGCACGTCGGCGTCGTTCGTGAAGGCGAGCGGGTCTTCGACCTTGTCCTTCGACTCGGAGGCGAATCGGTCGAGAACGCCGACGACGTCGCGCGACTGCCCATCGCCACGCCGGAGGGGGGCCTCGTGCCGCTCGGCGCTGTCGCCGACATTCACGAGGAGAACGGCATCGTGCAGATCGGCCGCGAGCAGATGAAGCGGCGGCTCATCGTGCAGGCCAACGTGCGCGGTCGCGACATGGTCGGTTTCGTGAAAGAGGCGCAGGCCAAGGCGGCGTCGCTGTCTATGCCGCCGGGCGTCGAGGTCACCTGGGGCGGCCAGTTTCAGAACTTCACTCGCGCGAAGAACCAGCTCCTCGCGCTCGTTCCCGTCGCGCTCGTCGTCATCGCGCTGATGTTGTTCGTGACGTTTCGGAGCGCGAAGTACATGGTCATCACGGTGGCGAGCCTGCCCTTCGCCCTCGCCGGCGGCGTTGCGGCCCTGGCGGCGCGCGGTCTGCCCTTCAGCATTCCCGCCGGCGTCGGCTTTGGTCGCGCTCTGCGGCGTTTCCGTGTGCACCGGCATCGTCATGACCGAGAACCTGCTCCACGAGCCCATGCACAAGGTGCCGCTGTCACGGGTGCGAGACGCCTCCGTGGCGTCGCTGCGGGCGCGCATCAGTACGGCGCTCATCGCCGCCATCGGCTTCGTGCCCGCGGCCATCGCCACGGGGACCGGCTCGGAGGTGCAAAGGCCGCTCGCCACAGTGGTCATCGGCGGTCTGCTCGCCTCGATGGTCATCTCGCTCTTTGCGCTCCCGGCGATGTTGCTCTTCGCTGCGCGGCACGACGAGCGACTGGCTCGCGAACCGAAACCCTCAACGATCCCGCCGGGACCCCTCGGGAGCGCGGTGCATTCGTGAAGAACGCGCTTGCACCAAAGGGTTTCATATTCAAATATCAAGACATGCCTTCTCGTGATGTGGTCGCTCGCCAGTTCGCCGACCTCATGGCGGCGCTCTCGCACCCGCAGCGGCTTCGCATCGCCCTCGAGCTTCGCGCCGGCGAGCTCGACGTGAAGACACTGACCGAGCGCCTCGGGATCGCCCATTCGTCGACGTCGCAGCACCTCTCGCTCTTGCGCGCGCATCACTTGGTGGTCGAGCGTCGCGAGGGACGGCGGGTCTTCTATCACCTCGCGCAGCCTGCGCTGGCGACGTGGCTCGTGAGCGGGCTGAAGCTCCTCGAGCGCGAGGCCCGTGACACGGCGTCGCTCGTCGAAGCGCTCGACAAGGCGCGCACGGCCTGGTCGCGCGGCGAGTGAGCGTCGAGCGACGGCCCTGACGGCGCCGGGCCAGACGGCCCAGAGAGTCGCTAACCGCCGACGCCGAAACGAAACGGATATTCCGCGACCGTCGTCGGCGAATCGGTAGCCGGGAAGCTCCACGACTTGATTTGCCGCAGCACGCAGCCCTCGACGCGCGGGTTGCTTAGGCTGCTCTGCTTGAGCTGCGCTCCCGACACTGAGCCGCTCGGATCGATCTGCCAAGCGACCGAGATGCCGCCCTTGAGCGACGGGTTTTTCGCAGCTTCCGATTCGTAACAAGCGCGCAGCGCGCCCGCGTGTTTGATGACCACGCGCCTTACCTGCTCCGGTGAGAGACCGCCCTTTGCGGCGGGGGTCGCGGCGGCCACCGCTACGCGCGCCTCTCCAGGTGCGCCGGCGCCCCCGGCTCCGCCAGCTCCTCCCCGGCCGTTGCCTCCAGCGCCCGCTCGCCCGAGTCCCCCCGCGCCGGCACCGAGCCCACCGGCGGCACCGAGGCCCGCGCCCGTTTGCAGGTTGCCTGCACCGAACGGGACGCCGGCGCCGGTCCCGCCGCCGCCGGCGCCTCCACCGCGGAGCCCGCTGCCGGTCCCGCCGCCGATGACGATGTCGCGCGCGCTCAAGCCGCCGAGCGCTTCCGACACGCTCTTGATGGTCTCGAGCGTGCTTCGAATCTCCTTGCCCGTCGTCGAGTCGAGCACTTCGCTCAGGCCGCCGAGGTTCGTCGCCGGCTTCACGTCGCCCGGTAGCTCGGTTTTGTCGCGGTCGCCCTTCAAGCCGAGCTTGCCCTCCGCGCCCTTCATCTTTTGCCCGCCGCCTTGCGGGGTCTTGTCCTTGAGGCCGGGATCTTTCACTCCGGCGCCCTTGTCGTTGCCTCCGGTGAGCGGCGGCGGCTCTTCGAGGTCCGCGCGCTTGACGCGAAAGCGCGCCGCGAACTCCTCGGAGGTCGTCAGCTCGAGCGGCTTTGGAATGACGGGCGGCGTGGAGAGCGCGCCCAACATGCCGAAGGTGCCGAAGTGCAAGATGAGGCTCGACACGATGGCGAGCAGCGGCAAAAGCTCGAGGCCGAAGCGCTTCTTGGCCGGCTGAACACCGTTCGAGTACTGGAAAAAAACCGAGAACAGCCCGTACTGGAGGACGCCGTAGTCGCCCGGCACGATGGCGACACCCGCGCCGGCGCGGCCGAGCGCCACCGGATCTTCGTCGCGGCCTCGCAAACGAACGACGCCGCCGAGGGCGCCGCGCGGATCGATCTCCCAGCCGCCCTGCGCGCTCCGCACAGGAACGTCCGGCAGCTCCACGCCCTCCGGGCCCGCCACCGCGTGCTCACCGAGCGCGAACGACTGGCCGCTCTTCAGCGTCCGCAGCTCGAGCACGGTCGTGCCCCACACGGCAGCGACGCGCATCATCGGCGCGTGAAGGGCGGCGGCGGCGGCCATCTGCGAAGCATACGGCCCACGGCGCCGGTGGATCCAACTCCCTCGCAGAGATGTGTTCGGAGGTGGGCCGAGGGCCGACCTGGGCGCGAGCGCCGCGGGCCTCGCCGCCGATCCGCGACCACGACCGCGACTACGACGACGAAGGCGGAAGGCGCCTGGACGGCTAGAAGGCGGGGTCGTCCTTCGTTTCGGCGAGCTCCTGCATGAAGGTGCGGTGCCCCAAATCGCCGGCCGCGAACTCCGCGCGCACGCGCCGCAAGAAATAGACGAGCTGAGGGTTCCGCAAGCGCCCTTCGATTTCCATCTCACCGAAGCGGAAGACGCGGGCCCCGCCGTCGAGCGTCTTGGTCTCGACGAAGCCGGCGTCTTCGCGCGCGGCCTTGCTGCCGGCCGCCGTTGGCGGCGCGGCGTGCGTGGCTTGTGGGGCTTGCCCCGCGTCGCCTCGCGCTCCAGCGTCGACGCGCGCCGCCGCGGGCTTCACGCCGCGTTCGCGCTTCTTCGTTTGCGCGCTCGCCAGCGCCGTCACCAAGGCGAAGCTGCCGGCGGTCACGAGTACGAACAGGACTGTGCGCTTGCTCTCGCCGCTCACTCCTCGCTCTCCTCTCTCGGTTTGGGTTTCGGCGGGGCGGGGGCAGCCGCGGCTGGCGCCTTCGGCGCGGCCGCCGGCGCTGGTGCGGCTGGGGCCGGGGCTGGCGTAGCGGCGGGGCCCTTCTGCGCACCCAGCGCCGCGAGGCCTCGCTCCGCTTCGGCGCGCGACTTGTGATCGCCGGGCGCGTCGGCGAGGAAGCGCCGAAAGAGCGGCACGGCGGCGTCAGGCTTCTTCAGAAAATCGGCGTTGAGCACGGCGAGGTTGAAGAGCGCCGCCGTGTGGTGCGGATCGCGAGCCAGCACCTTCTCGAGAACCGCGCGGGCCTCTTCGTATTTCGGCCGCTGCGGCTCCGAGTCGCCGCGCAGCGCCGTCGCCAAGCCCACGGCCGCGTCGTCGTCTTCCGGATTCGCCGCCAAGATCGCGCGAAACTGCTCCGCGGCCTTTCCGTACGCGCCGGCGCGCAAGAGCACCGTCGCCATGTTCATGCGCGCCGTCGTGTCGCGCGGATCTTCTTGCGCCGCGCGCTGGAACGAACGAAACGCCACCGCGTCGTCGCCGGCGCCGAGCGCGATGAGCCCCGTGGCTCGCTCCGCGACGGCGCTCTTAGGATTCGATTCGAGCGCCTGCTTCGCGAGGAGCGCCGCCGTTTCACGCTCGCCCTTCGCGAGGTGACACAGCGCCAATTCGGCGAGCGCCGACGC
Source organism: Myxococcales bacterium (assembly GCA_016703425.1). NCBI lineage: Bacteria > Pseudomonadati > Myxococcota > Myxococcia > Myxococcales > Myxococcales bacterium. The sequence goes on along the minus strand of JADJCA010000018.1, from coordinate 74,155 downwards.
GTCGCCGGGCTTCTTCGCCAAGAGATCCTTCGCCGCCGCCATGGACTTGTCGACCTGCCCGGCGTCGCGGAGCGCCGACACATACGCCATCGAAGCGCTCGCCACGGTGGGGTTCTTGCTGACGAAGTTCGACAGCGTTTCAGCCGCGTCCTTGTACTTGCCGCGTCGCCGCTGCACCTCCGCCAAAGCCAGCGTCACTTCTTGTGTGCCTTCGGCGAGACGGAACGACTTTTCGAGTTGCTCCTCGGCCGACGCGAGATCGCCGGTCTGTGCGAGCACAACGCCGAGGTTGTAGCGCGCCTCCCACAGATTGCCGTCGATGGCGATGGCCTCTCGCAAGAGCACGATCGCGCGCTCACGGCCCTGCGGCTCTCGCGCCGCCGCGACGGCCTGCGCCATCTTCGTCACGGCCTGCGGGTTCGCCGGCGCCAGGTGAGCGGGCGTTGCGGCGCCCTTTTCCCCGTCTTGCGCGCCGCCGCAACCTGAGAGCGCACCCAGAAGGCTCGCGAGCATGAGCGCGGTGCCTCGCATCACTTGGCCCCCTTCGGTTTGCCCTTCGGCTCCTTCTTTGGCGCCGGCGTGGCGACCGGCGTCTTCGTCGCCGGCGCGGTCGGCGTCGTCGGAGCGGTGGCTGCCGTGGACGGTGCGGCGGGCGTCGCCGTCGCCGCCGGGGCACCGGATGCGCCGCGTCGCGGAGCATCCATCAGCGGTGGGAAGGGAAGCGGCGAGACGCTGCGAATGTCGGCGCCGATCTCCTTGAGCGGGGGGAACAGCTCGCTGTTCAAGCGACCGAGCGCCTCGCGCATCTTGGCGGTCCATTGGTTGTAGATGCCGAGCTCGATGGCCTTCTTCCAGCCCGTTTCGTAGGCATCGAGGCTTCGCTCTTCGATGGGCACGACGAACGAGTCGATCTGCGTTTGGTAGCCCTCCTTGTCGGCGTCGGACATGCCGGGCGGCGGCGGCGCGTCGCGGAGCGACTTGGCGAACAGCTCGTAGGTGCGCCCGATCTGGTAGAGCGCAGCCGTCGTCCACTCGGCCACGCCGAGCGAGACCGTGTCGAGCAAGATGCTGGCCGCTTGCTTGAGCAGCTCGGCCTTCTGCTTGAGGCGCGCCGAGAGTTGCTTCACGTCGCCTTGGATCTGAATCTGCTCAAAGCGCTCGAGGACGCGCTCGCCTTCCATGTACCGGGCCTGCGCCGCCGCGTATTTGCCTTCCGCCGAGAGCGTTGCGCGCCGCTGCTTGCCCGTCGTCACCGCGGCGCGAAGCGACTCGTCGGCGCCCTTGCCGTCGCTGGTGCGGAGCTGCGCCTTGGCGAGCAGCACGTAGGTCTTCACGCGATCGTCGGCGCTCTTCGCCTTCGCGAGGAACCGCTTGTAGAGGTCGACGGCCTCCTTGTTCCGGTTCGCGTTCTGGTGGGCGCGTCCCATCTGGAAGACCACGTCATCGGCCTCCGCCGACGAGCCGTAGGCGGCGAGGTAGCGCTGCCCGTCTTGCACCGCTTTGTCATTTTCGCCGAGCGCAGCCCGCAAGATGACCGCGTTGTAGGCGGCGTCTTTCGCCTTCTCAAACTTCGAAAACGGTGGCTTGTCAGCGGCCGCCGCGATGACCTCGTGAAACTCGGCGGCGTCGCCGTAGAGGCCCATCGCCTGGAACGTCGTCGCCGCGAGCCACGTGCCCTCGGGCGCTTCGGCCTTGTCGCGATGCTCCTTCGAAGCCACCAGCTGCGCCGCTTCACGGAGCGTCGCCACGTCGGCGCCCTTTTGAGCCGCCGAGATGGCGTTCACGCACGCTTGCGCGGCGCGCGCGTCGCGCGGGAACTCTTTGGCGGCCCGCAGGTAGGCCTTGGCGGCGCCCGCGTGGTCGCCGGCGGCGGACTTCTGCTCGCCCTGCTTGAAGACCGCCTGGACGATCAAGACGTCGAGCTTCTGCTGCTGCTCTTTGGCTTGGAACGAGGGAGCCGCCTTGAGGCGCCGCGCCCAGGTCTCGATGTTGTCGTAGTTCTTCGACTTGTTGAACGAGTCGAGGATGAGCTCGCCGGCCGGCTGAGCGAACTGACTGCGCGGAAACTTCTCGAGGAGCCCGCCCCAGATCTTCACCGCCGGATCAAAGACGCCGTATTCGTAGTAGAGGCGCCCCTGACGGAAGAAGAGCTCCGGCAGCGACGGATCGGCAGGGTAGAGCTGCGCGTAGAGGTCGAGCGCTTCGGCGAACTTCTTGTCGCTCTCGGTCTCCTGCGCCTGCGGCTTGCCCTTGCGTGCCTCGAGCTCGGCGACGCGCACGCGCTCGAGCGCGGCGATGGCGTTGTAGATCGCGTCGCGGCGCAGCGTGCGCGCCGGCTCCTTCGCCGCCTCCTTCTCAGGGACGCCGCGGGCCGCCGCCATGTAGTACGTGGCCGCCTCGGTGTTCTTGTCGAGCCGGTAGAAGTCGATCTCGGCCAGGTAGAACGCGACCTGGTACGCGTTCGGTGCGGGCGCAAACCGCGAGAGGTACGTCATGTAGAGCGCCGCGGCGCCTTCAAACTCGGCGCGACTCGTCTTGTCCTTCTGCGCCTTCGCGTGAAGTTGCAGTGCGTGCTCGCGGAGCGCGACCTCGATGCGCGTCGTTGTCGCCTGCACGTGCGCCGCGTCGGCCTGGGTGCGCGCCCACGCGCCGCCCGGCAAGAAGTCCTTCAAGATGCGCTGGTAGGTCGCGTTCAGCTTGGGCCAGTTCTCGAGCGTCTCCCAGCCGGCAGCGATCTCGAGGACCCACGAAGGTGCGTCGCGGCTCGCCGGATCGAGGCGGATGAGCAGCTCGTAGGCTTCCATCCCGCGTTCGTACTGCGAGCGATCGTAGAACTGCTCCGCCAGCGCCTTTACGACGCGCGCCGCGAAGCGATCGCCGCCGATCTTCTGGAGAAATCGGTGCACGTCGCCGGCGGTGTTCTTCTCGTCTTCCGTGAACACCTCGACGAGGTACTTGAGGGCCTCGCTCTGGAGCTCGTCGAGCTGCTTCTTTTGCGAGGCCGACGCGCCGCCGGTCGCTGCTTGGTCGGTGACCTCGAAGACGCTGACGAAGCGCCGTGCGGCGTCATCGGTCTTGCCGAGGCGCCAGAGGCACCAGGCGCTCTTGAAGAGCGCGAGGCCGTAGAGGTCGCTCTTCTTAAACGCGAGGACCTTCTCGTATTCGGCGAGCGCGGCCGCGTAGTCGTACTTCGCTGAAAAGAGGGCCTCGGCCTTCGCCATGTGCGCGTCGGCCACGAACCGCGAACGCGGGAACTCGCGGAGGATGCGCTCGAAGCGCGCCAGCGCGTCGTCTTCCTTGCCTTGCTCCGTCGCGAGGAAGCCGTCGACGTAGAGCGCGAGATCGTAGTCACGAAAGCGCGGGTAGTCGCGCAAGACGCGCCCGAAGAGCTCACGCGCCGGCACGTAGTCCGGCGCGGGCGTCGCGCCGCGCTGATCGACGGGGCGCTTCTCCCAGGCGCGGAAGCGCTCGACGAAGCCTTCCCGCTCGACCTCCCACCGCAGTTCGCCGAGCCGCATGAGCGCTTCCGGAAGCTCCGCGGCGTCGCGCGGCGTCTCGCTCACGAAGGTCGTGAGGAGGCCGATGGCCTCGCCGCGGAGCGCGCGCGCTTCCTTGAGATCGTTTTCGACGCGGCGATCGAGCTGCCCGCGGAGCCGGGCCAACGTCTCCGGCGGCAACTTTGGGCCGCGCACCGCGGGCCGGCCCGCCGTGTTCTCGCGCGCACCACCGCGCGGCGCGGCGCTCTTCGGCGGGGCCGCCGCTGTTACGGAGCGCTCGGCGGCGGCCTTGAGCGCGCCGGTGCTGCCGGCGCCTCCTGGTGGGGCCGCGGCGGCGGGGGGCGTCGTGCCCTTCGGATCGGCGGCGAGCGCCAGGGTCGGCAGCGCGAGCGCCGAGAGAAGGACGAGCGCCAAGCGGCCCCTCACTTGAGGCCCTCGCTGCCCACGTATTCGTCGGGCCAATCGTCGCCTTCGAAGGGCCAATACTCCTCGTTGTCTTTCAGGTACCGCGCGGCATCGAGCGAATCGACGGCGTCGTTCGGCAAGTAGCCGTTGGCGATGGCCTCGATCTCGACCTCAAGGGCTCGCTTCTTTCCGAGCACCGACTCGATGCGGCCGAGGCGCGCTCGACGGAGGAGACGCGAGAGGCGCAAATCCAAGCGGCGCAGCGCGTCCTTCGCGTAGGCGGACTCGGTGCGCTCGAGCTCGCGCCGCGCCCGCTCGACGTTGGGGGCCAAGGCCTGCGCCCTCGCGCCGTCTTGGAGCAAGAGATCCGGCAAGTCGGCGCCTTTGCTGCTGCTCAAGGTCCCCGCGCCGGCCGCCGCCGTGCCGCGGCTCGTGGCGAGCCGGGCCTCGAGCTCTGCGAGCTCCGTTCGCAACATGGTCGTCCGGGCCTCGGGGACCTTGGCCGCCTCGAGCGCGTCGATCTCGCGGCGCACGCCGTCGATGGCGGCTTGCACGTCTTTCGGCCCTTCGTCCACGTGACCATCGGCGAGCGCCGGTGCCACGCCACCGGCCGTTTGCATCGTACGCGCGAGCTCGCCGAGTTGCCGGGCCGCGAGCTTGAGACCGCTCGCCTCGCGCTCCAGCACCGCCCGTTGCTTCACGGCGGCGCCGTAGGCGGCGTCAACGCGCACCAGCGACGCGATGGTCGCGAGCGTGTCCGGCGTTGCCGCGCCGGCTTCGGCGGCGCTCGGGGCGGCCCCGCGCGTCACCGACAAAAGGCCCGCCATGGCGCGCTCGTCGGCGGCCACCCGCCGGGCCGCGTCGCGCACCGGCTCGTAGCGCGAAAGGAATAGGACGAGCTTCTTGTCTGCGTCGGGAAACTTGCATTGTGCAAGGTCGACGTAGGCGTCGAGGATCTGCGCCTCGTCCTCGTAGACGTGGTGCGCGCCGAGGCCGCGGAGCTCGTTCAGAAGCTCGCGGGCGCCTTCGTAGTCCTTCTTTTCGTAGCGGCCCGTGGCCGACTCGTAGAGCGCCTCGGCGAGGCGGTTCGAGTCGCGGGGCACGAGGTAGTAGTAGTAGCGCGCGTCGTCGAAGCGGCCCTGTTCGTGGGCGATGCGACCAAGGCCTAGGCGCGCGAGATCGCGCACCGCGAAGAAGCGAGCGTCACCGAAGACCGGCGAGACGCCGCCGGCGCCTTGGCGCTTCGGATCGGCGACCCGGCAGAAGAGGTTCTCTCCTTCTTTCAGGCGTCCGCGCGCCGTGTGCAAGAGGCCCGCGCGGTAGGTCGCTTGCGCCCAAAAACGCGAGCGCGGCGTGACGACGCCGTACGCGGCGATGGCACCGTCGGCGTCGCCTCCTTCGCGGGCGCGGCCCGTGAGGTACGAGACCTCGCCGCGGATCTCTTCCGGTGCGCTCGCGGGCACGGCTTTGAGATCGGCGAGCACCACGTCGTAGCGCCGTGTCTCGAGGGCGATGTCGACGAGGCGCCGCACGGCACGCGCGGCGTAGGAGCCGCCGGCGAGCGACGCTGTCTTTTGCGTCAGGAGGCGTTGCAAATAGGCGCGCGCCGGCTCGTAGGCGGAGCTCGCGGCGAGTGTGTCGCCGAGCAAGTAGATGGCGGCCTTGCCCTCTTCGTTCTCTTGGAATGGCTCAAACTGCGGGTGTTCAACGAGCTCGACGAGGCGTGCCGCGGCTTCGTCGTTGCGCCCCGCGTGCCTTAGCGATTCGGCTTCCGATACGCGCGCTCGCACGTAGTCGAGTCCCATGGCCTCTTGCGAGCCGAGGCGACGCCCGCGCAAGGCCGCGTGGTAGTCGCGCATCTTGTCGCCCTGCGACGGATCGGCAGGTGTCGGCGTCCCCGTCGGCGCCCCTGGCGGCGCCGCGGCGGGCCCCTGTGCCGCGGGCGCGCCGTCGGCGAGCTTCTCTTTTGCCGGCGCCGCTGTTTGCGCGTGACCGCTCCCCGCGAGGCTGACGAGCCAAGCGAGTGAGACGGCGGCGGCGACACGGCGACTCTTCATGCGTTACTTCTTCAAGGCGCGAGCGTTCGCCTTCATGCGGACACGCAGATCGTAGCGACCGCCCTTTTTGGAGGGCAGGTCGCCCATCGTTGAGTCGTCCTCCACGCGCAGCTCCACGTCGAGCTGCTCGTCGCGGCTCACCTCGACGATGAAGCGAGAGCGCTGCCCGCTCTTGTAGGCGGCGTTCTCGCGATCTTCGCGCTCCACGTCGACGGTGACGGCGTGGCGGCCCGGCGCGAGCGCTCGCCCGAAGACCGGCGTCATCTCGTCGCCGCGGAACCCCTGCGGGCTCGTGTAGACGACGCCGTCGTCGACGGAGACGGTGAGGCGGTGCGGCCTCGCGCGCTCACCCTCGAGGCGCAGCGCGATGGTCATGCGCGATTGAAAGAGTCCCTCACCCACGGCGGCGACGCGCGTGCGCAGCGATGCGATGTCGGCGATGAGGCGGTCGTAGTCGACGGTCCCGGCGTCGCTCGCGAGAGGCAGCTCATTCGCGAGCGGCGTCAGCGGCGAGATGCGGGTGCCGCCGTCGCCGAGCTCGATCGCGGCGCCGGCGTCGCCGGCAGCCGCCAGCGGGGCGCCCTTGTCCTTCTCTTTGTCGTCGTCGGCCTTGGCCTCTGCCGCACCGGCGTCGACGACGGCGGCGGCCGCAGGCTTGGGTGGGCGCTTGCGGTCCTTCTTCGGCTGCTGAGCGCTCGCCTCCGGCCCGTCGGCCATCGTTCCAAGGCAGGCGGCCGCCACGAGCAGCCCCGAGACGATCGCCGAAAACCGCAATCTCATGAGAACCGCATCTTCCCCTGGTTCGCGCGCTAGGGCTAGACGCGTGTGGGGTGCCTACATGGGCGCCCGCACCTACCACCCGAACGGGACGAAGACGCTGAAGCCGCCCGTCGCCACGATGTCGTTCACGAGGTGCTCTTCGCCGAGCAGCACTTCTCGCAAGATGTGATCGCGCAGGTCGAAGCGGAGGGCGAACCACTTTCCGAAGTACCACTTGGTGCCCATGCCGAAGCTGCCGGTGAGGCCTTGCGAGGTGTCGTCGTCGGTCACGCCGGCGCCGAGCGCGGCGTTGAGGTCGAAGCGTGTGATGCCGCCGCCAGCCCATCGCAGTTTGCCGTAGGCGAACGACCAAAGCAGATGCCCGAAGTACTGGCGGCCCGGCCGATCGGCCCGCTCTTGCACCTGGATCTGTGGGTAGCGCTTCTCGTAGCTGTCGGTCGCCTTGGAGCGAAACCGATTGAACGCCGCGCTCGCTTCGAGCGCGAAATCCTCCGAGAAGTGAAACGTGTAGGCTCCGCCGGCGACCCAGCTCGAGGAGTAGAGGTCCGCCGCGTACCAGCCGCCCATGCCGGACAGCTCGTGGCGGAACGCTTTCACGAAGAGGCGCTCCTGGACGCCCCGGTAGTGACGGCCGCCGACGAGCTCCTGTTTCAGCTCGTCGTCGACGCATTGCGCGAGGGCGTCGCGCTCCGTCGCAACGAGCACAACCCACGCGGTCGCGACGGCGACGAGGGCCAGAAGACCCCGAAACCAGCGCCGACGCGCCGAGCGGGCGCTCTTGGCGAGGAGAGGGGAACGCACCGCGTTTCGGATAACAGGCTGGCCGAAGCGGTGTCAACGACGGCAGAGGACGTCGAAAGAATGGAGATTGGGGTGCCGAGTTTTGTCAGTAGTTGTGGAGCATGCTGGCTTCGAAGCACGGGGCGCGCCAACGCCCTCGCGGGCCGATCCCAACGAAATGATTCAGCCGCGAGAGATGGCGCCGGGGGCCTACCTCCCCGACGCCTGCCGGGAGTGGTGGAGCGTTGCCGCATTGCCCGATCGCGGGCCCCGCGTCGTTTCGGGAGCACTACAGGCTTGGGTAGGGTCGATCGCCGGGGCGCTGGTCTTCTCCTTGGGCTTTCCCGTCGATGACCTGGCCGAGGGGGAGATCGCAGCCGGGGCCGTAACAAAAGAACTGCGGTGACTTTGCCGGAGCGATCGCCGAGATGGAGCTGCGTCCCATGCCCGCTGTGGCCTCGTTTTTTCCCGCATCGAGGCGTGCTTGCCGATCTTGCTCCATGCCGGGCTTCGACCCCCACGCCTCGCGGCTCATCTTGTCCGCGAGCTGCGCCCCCGTCATCGAAGGGTTCGCCTTCACGAGCTCCTGCGCGCGCTTCGCGTAGCCGTCTCCCGCGAAGGCGCTCGGGCTCCCGACGATGCCGATATACGCTTGCCCGCCGTTGGCGACGTATTGCTCCGCGAGTGCACCACCCACGTTTCCGTCGGCGTCGACGACAAGGCTGTCGCAGGCGATGTTGACCCAGAGCTTGCTCGTGACCTTCTCGGGGATGTCTGACGCGTTGAAGGGCGCTGCTGCCCGCACCCACGCGAGCGACTTCTCAGACTTCATGTCGAGGCGAATGCCAGGCACGCCGTTCGCTCCACGGTTCGACACATTCTTGATGCCGTGGGCCACCGAATACGTCGAGGCGCTCCCGCCGAGCGAGTTCGAGAGCGCTTTGGGCGTCTCCGCGATTGGCACCCTGCCGCAACTCGAGCAGCCTTGCATGGACGAAATCTAGAACGCTCCGTCTCGCGCCGCTAGGGTGATGGGTGCAGACTGCATGTGTGGCGGCGGCGCCTATGTGTGGTCGCGGTCGTCTTCGCGGAATCGCACGATCCGTCGGTCGTCGGTGGCGGCGCAGGTACGCGACACGCCGTCAGGAGTCGTTCGCGTCGGCGTTCTGAGAGAAGGCGTCGAGTTCGTGGCCCGCCTTCGCGGGGCGTGCCAGTGGGCCCACTCCGACGTCGATGACGGCCGCTTCGTACCAGGGTCGGCGCCGTCCAACGGCGAAGGTGATCAGCCCGAGCAACATGATGGCGAACGTCGGCAAGGACAAGAACGGCCACGCCGACTCAATCGGTCTGAGGCGCGTGAACGTGTCGCCGGCCTTGAGCGTCTTGCACGCGGAGGGAGGCATGCGGAGGGTTAGCGCGTCGCCGTGTGAGGCTCGCACGTCTACGTAGCAGTTGGTGTTGGGGCCGGGCTTCATGCGGGTGCCGATCACCGTGACGGTGTCAGGGCTCGCGCGGAGGAGCGCCAGCATGGGCGGGATCTCGAAGGCGAGGAGCAAGAGCGCGACCGCGCCGAAGAACCAAGCGAATCGACCGTGGCGTGTCGCGTCGCGTAGGAAGCGCTCGTCGAGCGGCCGCGTCGAGCACACGAGGGCGCCGCGCTTTGGCGCCCGCATCACGAGCGCGGCGTCTTGGCCGCGATAGGCGCCGCCTACGGCCTCTTCCGCGAGCTCGCCAAGGACGTAGATGGGCTCGCCAGCTACGAGGCGGGCGCGGCGGCGACGCACGTTCGGATTGGGCTCGTAGGTGACCTCGTCGAGCGCGTCGACGAGGCGCGTTTGGTCGTTGGCTTCGACGCGCACCCGAAAGCCGCGTCGGTCGGCGACGACGAACGGCACCGCGCGGGCCTCGCGGCCAACCTCGCGCCACGAATGCGTGAGCGCGTCTTTGGGGCCGCGCTCGTGGCCCTCTTGCGTGATGGTGATCTCGATGGCCGCTTCGTCGGCCGGCGTTGGCTCCACCACGCCGTGGATGATGGTCGACGCGCCCGGTCGCAAGGGGCCTTCGCCGTGGCCTGCGTCGCGGGAGCGCTTGGCTTGCCCCAGGAGCGAGCGACGCCGCACGGTCGCGACGAAGAGTGCGAGCGCCGGCAGCCCCACGAAGAAGGCGGCACGAGTGGCCTCCACTGTGACGCGCGCGGCGACATCCGGCGGCAGCATCGGGCCAGCGTACGTGAGGACTCGGTGCTCGGGGAACTCCGGGGCGGGCGCTATTCTGGCGAGCGGACCGGCTCAGCTCCACCGTCGGGGCCGCCTTCCGCCGCGCGGCTCGCGCCCTCGTCGCGAGTTCGCTCCCGCCGAGTCGCTGTCACGTCGCGCACCTCGCGCTCCGAGTCGGGGTCGATCTCCACGACGCGGCCAAGGACGCCGTGGCCGTACTCCGCACTCGCGACGTCGACGCGGTACGTGCGGCCGGCCTCGGCGAGAAAGCGAAGCTCGGGCGTGACGCGGTTCGGATCACGCTGGTCGAAGGCGCTGACGGCGTGCTCGCCCGGGAGCATCTCCAGGTGGAGGCGCACGTCGCTGGCGATGGGCACCGCGACGTCGTCACCGTCGAGCGTCGCGATGCGTGCCGTGTCGACGCCGCGCTGACGCAAGATCGCGACTTGATACCGAGGACGCACCTCGCCCTTGTATTGCTGCACGACGAGCGTGGGACCGACGCAGGAGGCGAGGCCGAGGACGCAGAAGAGCAGAGTCGCCAGCGTGCGCATCGCGCGAGTGTAGTTCGGAACGGTCGCCCTCGACGGGGCTTTGCCCGATGCGCAGGTCGACCAGGTCAAGGCTTTGGCGGCGTCGCAGCCGCGGCGATCTCCGTTTGCTCCATGGCGCGGACGAAGTAGCGCACCTCATCCATCTGACCGTCGAACTTCGTCGTGATGCCGGAGCCTACGGTGACGAGCGCACCCGGGGTCACCGTACCGGGCGCCACCGGGCCGGCGGAGGCGCGAGGGACTCCATCGACGTACCCCGTTGCGGTGCCTTCAAAGACGCACGCGACGTGGGTCCACACGCCCGGCTGCAAGGTGGCCGTCGTTGTGGCGGCCGCAATCGCGATGGTGCCATGCCGACACACCAGCTGGTTGGCGGCATTCAACTGCATCGCTAGATAGCCGCTGATCTCGAAGATCGAGGCCTTGGCAACGGCACTGGGTCTGAGCCACGCGTCGATCGTGATCTTGTCGCTCTGGAAGCGTTGGTCGGACGACAGCCCGAGCGAGCCTCCGTCGAAGAGCCCTGCCTGGTCGAGGCCCGGCTGACCTTGGACCAGCCCAACGCCCGTGGCCGACGTAACGGCCGGTCCGGGCGATTCGTTCTTGATGGGGAGGCTCTCGAACGTGATGCACACGATGGGGCCGCTATCGGCCACACCGCTGCAGGGCGACGGGCGAAGGTAAGCATCGCCCGTCGCATCGGATGCCGAAGCGTCCCCATCGGGCGGTCCGGCATTGGCGCCGTCGCTGCCTTCGAGCGTAGCCCCGCTGTCGAGCACCGCGAGGCCGCCCTCGCTATCGACCGGGTCGCCGCGCGCGGGGTCCTCGAAGGACGCGAAGCCGAGGAGACCTTCACACGCCGCGAGAGACCACGCGATGGCCATCCCTGCGGTGAGACGGCACACGGCCTCGCGCGTGCCTTTGCGCGTCAGACGCCTCATGCCCTCCTCTTGTATCACGAGGGGCCCGTGAGGTGCCCCACGCGACGCCGCCTACAGCGGCGTCGGTGCCGGATGCCGCATCGTATGGACCGAGGAGGAGGCGGGTTGTCCGTGTGCTTCCGGGTGAAGGAACGTTCCCTTCTCCGCCTCGGGCTTGTCTTGCTCCGGGACGATTCTGTTGGCGCGCGCCCACGCGTCGTTGCGTATGCCGGTCACGCTCCAGGAGATGCGCTGCCCGGCTTTGGCCCCCGCGACGACGAATCGATTTGCCTTCAGTTCTTCCTTCACATGAAGGTCTGGCGCAGCACCGCCGAGCGCCGTGAGCTGGTACCGGAAGTCGGTGTTGAGCGCCTCGAAGTAGGCCGGCAGCTCCACCGCGAGTTCGCCTCTCGCATCCGCTACGCCGACCCCGTCGTAGAGATTCTTCATGTCGGGCGACTCGACGAAAGAATGGGTGAGTGTCTTCTCGGTGGGGGCTGACGGATGGTCGATGAGAAATCCGCCGCCCGCCTTGGTCAGGAGGCCAACCACATAGACTGCGCCAGCTTCTTCCAATCGTCCCCTTGAGGGTGACAGAACTTCTCAGTCTGATTGCACGGATTCCCGTCCGTTTGACTGCCCTTCACGCACTTGTAAGCGCCGCGTCCGCGACTCTTCGTCACCGGGTCGAGCTCCTCACTGCAATACCAACCATCCGCCTTGTTGGAGCACGACTGGCCGAGGCACGACGGATACTTCGAGCACAACGACTCGGTCTTCCTGATGCACTCGGCGTCCCACGCCGTGGTGCAGCAATACGAGTCCTTCTCGCAGACCTTCGCCGTGCATTCGTTGCACTGAACGCCGAGCCTCTCGCCGCGTGTGCAGATGTCGTGGTTGCACGGGCCGCTCGCCGGTGGCGGATCGTCGCCGCAGCGGGAGAGAGGATTGCCGCACGGGAGGCACAGACCGTAGGTGCCGAGGTTCTCACAATAGAAGTGGATCTTCTTGTCGCTCCGACCGAAGACCGTGTCCATCGTCTTGGCCACGAGCGCCTTGCCGAGGCCTCCGGCGAGCTGGCCGCCTAGCGCCGTCATGTCGATGGACTTGCAGTCGGCGTCCTTGCGGCACGGCACGCACACGCCGCACGACTTGCTCCCGATGATGTCGATGGAGGCGCAGACGTTCATGCCGTACTTGATGCTCGCGTCGCCCAAGAACGAGACGCCGGTGAACTCGCGGAGCTCCTTGCCGACGTTGTATTCGACGTCGACGTTCTTGCAGTCGGCGTCGCCGGAGCAGAGGTTCGTTACCTTGTCGAAGGGCTCGGGCATCGTGAAGAGGCCCTTGCCCAGCTCCGAGCAGCCGGGCGCCGGCACAGCGCATTTGCCGAATCCTCCGTTGATGGGCAGATCGCAGTTCTTCGTGGCCCGGCAGCCGGCGCAGTCGTTGTCACCTTCGCAGCGCGGCCCCGCCGCCGTCACGCCGCCCTTGCCGCAGATGACCTGGCACACGCCGCGCGCCGTGCATGACTGACCCTGCGGGCAGCCGGTGCCGCTCTCGGGGTTGCACTGCACACACTTGCCGCGAACGCACGTGCGGGCGCCGCGCGCCCCGGCGCCGCACTGCGTGCAGTCGTTGTCGCTGCCGCAGACGGCCGGGCACTTGGGCGTGCACTTGTTGTCTTTGCAGAAGTCGGTCTTCTGGCACTGCGAGAGATCGCCCGGCGTGCAGCTCGTGCACTTCTTCGCTCCCGGATCGCAGATGCGGAAATTGGGCCCGCACGCGGCGCATTGCGCGTTGGTCGAACAGGCTTGCGTCGCGACGCCGGCTCCGTCTTCGGTGCAAGTGGTGCCTTCCGGCACGCAGTCGCCGTATTTGGTGCACGCGTATTTCGGTGGGCAAGCGCGCCCGCCGGCGGCCGGGCCGCACGCGATGCAGCGGCCTTCGTCCTTCTTGCAGACGGTCTTGTTCCCCGTGCAGTCCTTGCAGTGGAAGTCCTCGGTGCAGTTGTTCGCCAGGCAGATGATGTCGTCGGCCCCGCCGTCGCCCCCGCCCCCGACGCGGCCGCCGAAGTCGTCGGGCAGCGACTTGTCGTCGCCGCAGCCGGCTGCCGTCAAGAGGACCAAGAGAGCCAGCGAGAGGAGCGCCGAGAGGAGTCGAGACATTCAGCTTTACCTTGCCACTGTGATCATGAAGCTTCCACGCTCGCGCGACTCGTCGCACACTCGTGAGGCCGTGGAGACGAAACGCCGCACATCATCGAGGGTTTTTCTCGGCGCGTCCACGAAGCGCGAGCGTGGATCACCGGAGGACCAGCCCCGCGTCATGCGATGCGTCCTCGCCATCGGTGGGCTCGATCCTGGAGGCGGCGCAGGTCTCGCCGCCGACGTTCGCGCGATCACCGCCGCTGGGGCCTTCGCGGCGCCCGTGGCGGCGACGATCACGGTTCAATCGACCGATGGTCTCGTGAAGCAAGCGCCCGTCGCCGCCGCCCTCGTGCGCGCGCAAGCGCTCGCGGTGCTTCGCGCGCAGAAGGTCGGAGCGCTCAAGACGGGAGCTCTCGGTGACGCGAAGAACGTGCGCGTGGTGGCCGAGCTCGCGTCCCGCTTTCGCAGCGTGCCGCTCATCGTGGATCCGGTGCGCCTCGCGACGAAGGGACGCGTCGCACTTCACGGTGCGAAGAGCATGGCGGCGCTGCGCGGCGAGCTCGTGCCGCTCGCGACACTCGTCACAGCGAACGTCGACGAAGCGGCCCAACTCACGGGAATCGCCGTGCGCGACGTCGCGAGCGCCACACGCGCCGCTCGTGCGATCGTGGCTCTCGGGGCACGCGCCGCGCTCGTCAAAGGCGGCCACCTCGCGTCTCGCACGGCCACGGACGTGCTCGTCGTTGGCGACGCCGCGTTCGAAAGCGTGTTCGAACTCTCTCTCCCTCGTCTCGCGAGCGGCAGCGTGCACGGTGGCGGGTGCTTGCTCGCGTCGCTGATCGCGGCGCGCCTCGCCCAGCACGACGGCGACGCAGCCGCATCGGCGTCGCGCATCGTGCGCGCGGTTCGTTGGTCGAAGGCGCGTCACCATCGAATGCTCGCGCGAGGTCGGGTCAACGTCGGCGGGCGCCTCTTGGTCGGCGTGCCGTAGAACCGCGTGCCCTCGAACCGTGGCGCGCGTTGTTCGAGCGAGAGCGTTCGCAAAACGCCCGGTCAGCCGACCGACATTGACGGGGCCCGCGCCGGTCGCACCCCGGTCGCACCCCGCATGGCAACGCGAGCGTCCACGCGCACGCGTGACGCCGATCCTGGGCCTCTAGCGATCCATGTGTGTTTCCCGCGGCAAGCCGCGCCTTTTTGAGTGGGGTGCGGGGTTTCTACTCTTGTTGGTGTGCCAGTCCTGGCTCCGCGGAAAACCACAAGCACCCGCGAAGGAACGCCCGTTGCATCGTTAGGGCTCATGGCGACCCCGAAGCGTGTGAGTCCGGCTGCTTCTTCTCGTGCCACTGTTCGGCCCAGCATCCCCGTCCCGCGCCCCGACGGCGTCCGCTCCACCGGCGTCAGGGCCACGACTCCCGCAAAAAGCATCGTCCCGCGGCCCGCCGTCGCGCCGAGCTCGGTGCCCCGTCCCGGTGCGGCGTCGTCGCCTCGCCCCGCGGCGCCCGCCCGCCCTGCGGCCAAGGCCGCCGACTCCTCGGAGCTACGTCCGTCCAAAGAGGGAGACTCCGGCATCGTTCCGCTTCGCTCCGTCATGCCGACCTTGGCTGGCATCGGTCTCGACGAAGCCGGCCAGGTGATCCCCGTGCCCGCGCCGTCTTCCGTTCGCGTGCGCGAGCCCGCGCCCACCATCGTCGAAGAGCTCGATGCGAGCGCGATCCTTGAAGAGGAGGCACCGCCGACGATGCTCGATCCGCGCGAGGGTCCGCCGCCTTCGGAAATGCGTGCGTCGGCGCGCGCTCCTTCGCCGCCGTCGGTCGCGCGGTCGGCGCCGCCCGCGCTTCCCTCGGGCGCCCGCTCAGCGCCCGCGTCGGCCCGCCCGTCGGTTCGACCGCCGGCGTCGGTGGCGCCTCCGTCGATCGCGCCCGCGTCCGCCGTTCCGCCGAGCTCGGTGATCGCGTCGGCACCGACGTCGCTCCCGGCGCCGACCGTTCGCGACGTCGCCCCGCCCACCCAAGGCGCGTTCGCCACGGCGGACACGGAGATGGCGATCCCCGTTCCCGTCGAGATCGACGTCGTCGTGGCATCGGAACGGGAGCCCGCGCGAGCGCTGGCCGCAGTGCCAGCGGTGCCCGTCTTCGCGCCGACCGTCGTCCCTGCACCTGTCGCCCCCGCGCCTGTCGCGGCTCCGCCGGCCGCCGTGGCGGTGCTCGGTGTGGTGGCGGCGCGTCAGGTCGTTTCGCCCCTTCGCCTCGCGACGCCGATGCCGGTCGTGCAGGCGGCGCCGCGTCACTCGCTCAGCGATCCGATGGATGTGCTCTTCGACGCAGCCTACGATCTCTGCTTCTTGGAGAGCGCCGTCGAAGGCGCTCGTCACGCCATGATGTCCGGGGTGAACGCCCTGGGTGCGCGAGCTGGCCTCGCTCACCTCGTCGACGGCGTGACCGGCGAGTTCGTGACGGTCTCGGCGACCGGGCAAAATGCCGACTCGCTCCTCATGGGCCGTCACGCCGACGATGACTGGCTCCTCTCGGCCGGCATCTTCAAGGGCCGCCCCATCACCATGGAGTACGGCGGCGAAGTCAGCAGCCGTCCCATGCCGCGGCACGCCACGCTCGGCGTCGCGAAGAACGTCATCGTCGTCCCCGTCATCGCCTGGGGTCGGACCATTTGCGTGCTCGAGATCGTCGACGCCTCGGAGGCCGCCACGGCTGCGGGGCGCGGCGAAAATGCGCTCGCGTACCTCGCGGAACGGCTCGCCGAATTCCTCGGCCAGCACGAGATCATCGTCGGCTAGACGAAGTCGGTCTAGTCGCGGGGCTTTACTTGGTGCCGGTGCATCGGGTATCCGGTGCCCGTGCTCGTTCCCGTCAACGCCGACAATCCGGAGCCGCGCAAGATTCGCCGCGCGGTGGAGGTCCTTGAGGCGGGGGGGGTCATCACGTACCCGACCGACACGTCCTACGCGCTCGCCTGTGATCTAGGCAGCAAGAAGGCCATCGACCGCCTCTACCAAGCGAAAGGAATGCCGCGGACGCAGCCCTTGGCGTTCATCTTCGCGGACCTGTCGCACATCGCCCAATACGCGGTCGTCGAGAAGCATCACTACCGGGTCCTTCGGCACTACCTGCCGGGCCCCTATTGCTTCATCCTCTCGGCCACGCGCGAGGTGCCGAAGCTGCTCCTCAACAAGCAGAAGACGGTGGGCATTCGCGTGCCCAACCACCCGGTGCCGCGGATGCTCGCCGAGGCGTTGGGCCGCCCGCTCGTATCGACGACGGCGCACAAGCCCGGTCAGGCGACGCCCTACGTCGACCCGCGCGAGATCCTCGACGACTTCCCTGGCGTCGAGCTCGGCATCGACGGCGGTCCCGGTGGCGTCGTCGGCACGACGGTCGTGGATCTCACCACGTCACCGGTCGAGGTCGTGCGCGATGGGCTCGGCATTCTCGACGAGTTCATCTGAGGCGTAGCGCCACGCGTTGTGGGTAGCGTCGTTCAAGGCACGCTGGCGCACTTGGCCGCTGGCTCAACCACGCACGTGGGGCCTTGCGGTTCGCCGGCCATGCGCTGTCCGAAGAAGTCGAGCCACTCGTCCCAACTCCCGAAGACGCTCTCGGTGTGGGAGAGTCCCGCGCACTCTCGGTACTTCAGGTTGTAGCCGGACGCGCACAAGGACTGGAACGACGCGCGCTCCACGGCGGTGTTCACGAGCGTGTCGTTCTGCCCAAGCACAACCATCGTCGGAACCGCCGACGCTCGCGGGAATGACGTCGTCGCGACGGAGCTCTCCCGCATGTAGCAAGCGAAGGGCTCGGCCAAGAGCGCCGGTGATTGACTCGCCGCGAGGATCGAAGCCGCGAAGACGGTCGCGGGCGTCGCGCTCGACATATCGGGGAACGACGAGCATTGGGTCGAGAGCGCGGAGAACAAGAGCGTGTCGTAGGGGGGCTGGAAGGCGCCCGCGAGCCCGTTCGGTGAAGACTCGTACCATCGCTCGGCGCCGATCAAGAACGCGGCGATGTTCGCCCAAGCCTTCGTGGGGCTCGGGCCGCCGAGCGCCGACTTCATGTGACCGGGGAGATCGGTTGGTGGGATGAGCCACGCGGCCGCCGTGATGGATAGCTCCGGCGCGTAGTGGGGCGCCACCCGGTCGACGAACGCGGCGGCGTGACCGCCTTGTGACGCGCCGACGACGACCAGCTGTCCGGGAACGATCGAGCCGCCGGCGATGGTGCCATCGGCGAGCGCCTTCTTGGCCGCGCGAACCGCGTCGAGCGACGCGACGGCCGTGGGCTCGCCCACGAGGTACGGATGAAACTGCCCCGACGGCGGGCCGAACGACTTGAGCCCGAGGTAGTCGGGAAACACCGTGATGTAGCCGTAGGACGCCAAGAGCGCGGCCAAGGTGCCCGTGAGATCGTCAAAGCCGCCCGTCGATGACTCGGCGATGCCGCGACTCGGCGAGCACGCGTCGTTGAAGCCCGCGGTGCCGTGCAAGAAGAGGAGAACAGGGAACTCCTCGGGCGCGGAGGCGCTTGCGTTCGTCGCCGGCGTCGTGACGAGCGCTGTGGCGTCAACGGCTTTGCCGCGATCTTGCGTCTGGTAGCGAACGAGCTTTCCGTGGGTGCCGCGCGGGCTGCCACGTCGGGTGCTGAAGACGCCGTCGTTCTTGAGCTTCAACGTCGCGAGGTTGAGCTCGAGGACGGTGTGCGAAGCGGCCGAGCGGGTCTCGAGGATGTCGCCCATGGTCTTGGCGGGGAGCCAATCGAAGGGCGCCGCCCCGCAGCGTGCCCGTGTGGTCAGGGCGGCGTCGGCGAGCGCGTTCGGCGTGGTGCCTGCGTCGGGCGTGGGGCCGGGGACCTCTCCTCCGAGCCCGCCGGGCTCACGGTGGCGGCGCGGGGCGTGGGCCTGGTCTGCGCCTCGCCCGCATCGTCCGCGCTGCAAGCCGGCGTTGCGCCAACAAGCGCCGCAGCCGCGATCGCCGTGAGAAAGCCCCGTTCGAGGCACCGCGCGGCAGCGGCGCCCAAGGTTTTGGCCCCCCAAAACGAAATAATCACCGCAACGCGGGTAGCACCTCCCATAAAGGCCGCACGCCCGAGCGTTAAATTCGCCGATATTCGCCTCGTAAGCGACGCCCGCTACGGAACGCGTGTCACGCGTCAAGGCATGGTCAACGTGCAACTCGCGCGCCGAGCGTGGGCGCTGCAGCAGCTGTTCGTTTGCATTTGCTCGTTCATCTCGAAGGTGAGCTTGTCGCCGGTGACAGACGCCGAATAGGTTTGTCGGCCTTTGGCCACGCCGTAACAGAACGAGTTGGGCCCCGGCGGCGAGCCCCGGTTAGACGTGACGGTGAACGTGCCTGCGCCCGTCGCAGGCGTGAGCGCGATTCGAGTCTCGGGCCAGCCCACCTTGCGCTTCTCGCCCCACGACGCGACCTCCTTCTCCATCGAGAAGGCCGACGCCACGAGCACCGGCGCGCTCGCGGTGCCTTCGAAACGGAAGGTGAGCCGCGCCGGGTCGTACCAGCCGTAGCCGAAATCGGGACACGTCGAGGTGCGACTCACGAAGTCGCCCCATTCGATGAGGAACGAGCAGCTCGCGTCGGCCGTGAGCGTGGTGCCGATGCGCGACGCGGGCACGGCAGCGCCCGCGCCGCCGCCGCCGGTGAGGGTCACTTCGAACGTGTTGTCCTCCGCCTCGCGATCGCGAATCACGACCCAATAGGTCTCGGTGCGCGGAAGCTCCACGGTGAGGTGCGCGTCGAGCGTGGACGGGTCCGCGTTGTCGTTTTGCGCGAAGGTTTTGCCGCTCTCGCGAACGAGCCACAGCCGCGCGTCTCCGCCGGTCGACGAGCGAACCCAGAGGTCCACGTGATCGCCTTGGCGGCCAACTAGCTTGAGCGCACGGTAGACCGGCGTCTCGGTGTACGCGACCTTGACGGTTTGCCCGTAGGCGATGTCGCCGACCCGCTCCGTCGGCAAGAGGCGCCGCAGCTCGGCAGCGTCTTCGCCCGTGGTGCCGTCCCCCGTCATGCCGCCCGCCGTGCCGGACGGTTCGCTGGCGCACGCTGCGAGGCAAGGCATGAGGAGGGCAACGAAGGAGAGGGCAAGGGCGGTCAGGGGAGAGTTCTTCATGGGGCCTCGGCAAAGCGGGAGTCACGGAGCAGGAGAGGATCAAGGAGCGACGTCGAGTACTCCGGTGGCTGTGCCGCGCAGAACGACGCGACCGGCGACGCCCACGAGCGGCACAGTCCACGCCTCGACGTGCAGGCGATAGGTGCCGTCGACGAGCGGCTCCACGTGACCTGAGAAGGTCCCCGCGTTCGCGTCGCTGCTGGCGAAGGTGAGGTTCTGCTCGAGCGGCGCGCTGACGTTCACCGGCGTGAACGTGTAGGAGCCGTCGCCGCTTCGGTAGGCCGTGGTGGTGCGACCGTCGCAAGAGACGAGCAATTTGCCGGGGTTGTCACCCTCGATGCGGCACGCGAGCGACGGGTACGCCGAGTATTGCTTCGCCACTTGAAGGTCGCCCTGCGCCTTCACCTCGCCGGCGAGCCGCACGGAGCCCGTAGGCATGCCCGCGTAGACGCCGATCTCGACCTTGATCTGGAAGTCGCGCTCATGAACGTCGCACCCATCGGACGCGCTCGCCTTGAGCGACAGCGTGCCTACTTGGTTCGCCGCGGGCGTGAAGAAGAAGCCGCCCGTCTGCGCGTTCAAGGTCGCGTTCGGGGGCATCGGGCTCACGCGGTACGTGATGCGGTGACCGTCGGCGTCGGTGGCCTTGAGCGAGACTGAGATCATGTCGCCGACGAACACGCGGCCGTTCGCCACCGGCTCGAGAACGGGCGCGCGGTTCGCGAGCTCGGTGTATCCGAACTCCCAGCCTGGCCCGGAACCGGAAGGCGCGCCGAAGACGAAGCGCCCGCTCGCGTTGTCAAAGGCGCCGCTCAGCCAAGGCACGTAGCCCAGCTCGACCTTTGGCGTCGAGCCACCGGCGACGGCGATCGGGCTCCACGCGGCGCCGTTCTGCAGGGAGACGAGCTCGAGCAACTGGTAGCTCTCTTGGTAACGACCTCCCGTGGTTCCCACGCGGAGGACTCGCTTGCGCGCGGCGTCGTAGACCATGGGCAAGGCCGTGGTGTTGTCCGACGAGAACGAGGCCGTCGCGCCCGGGAGCGGCGACCACGACGAGCCGTTCCAGGTCCACGTGTTGCCCGCTGACGTGTTCGGGCTGCCCACGGGACCGACCCTCCAAGGGCCGTATTGCCCGAAGAGCAGCACCTTGCCGCGCGTCTCGTCGAACACCATGCGGTGCCCGTAGCGGGGCTCCGGGTGAGGCACGCTCGCGTCGGTGCCGTTCGCGGCCCGCGTCCACGTCGTGCCGTCCCAAGTCCATGTGTCAGCGATGGGCCCGTCGTCGACGTTCCCGCCAAAGAGGACCACGTTCTTCCGAACGGGATCGTAGGCGAGCGCGTGACCGCTGCGCGCTCGCGGCATCGGCCCCGCGGGCGCCATCTTGGTCCACGTGCCGCCCTGCCACTCCCACGTGTCGCCGAGCGGCTTGTTGCTTTGGGGATCGCGCCCGCCGAAGAGCACCGCGCGGCCGCGCGCCGTGTCGAAGGCGATGGCGGCCTCGCTCCTATCGCCAGCCGGCAAGGGGTCGCCATCGGGCGAGGTGTAGCCGGAGGGCGTGCGCTCGCTCGTGCCCTCCGCCGTGAAGACTACGAGGCGATTGGTCGTCGCGTCGAAAAGCGTCAGGCCCTGCGGCCTGGTGGGCGAGCCGTGCTCCCAGCGGCCCTCGCGCACGAGCGGCAGCCCGCAGGCGCCTCCGCTCTTTGAGAGAGAGACCGTGAAGGCCGCGTTCTTTCGACTCTGTTCGCGGAAGACCACGTAGTAGCTGCCGGACGTCGGCAGCGTGAGCGTGAGGCGAGCGTCTTTCACGCCAGGCGAGGCGTCGTCGTTCTGCGCCAGCGTGGCGAAGTTTTGCCCGAGGAGCCAGCCGCGCGCGTCGCCGTTGCCCGAGCGTACGAAGGCTTCGACGGCGTCACCCTTCTGACCGTCAAATTTGAAGGCGCGGTAGAGCGGCGTCTTGGAGTAGCTGACGGGCGCGCTCGTCTCGCCGTAGGTCAGCGTGCCGATGATCTCGGCTGCCGTCAGCGCGCGAAGCTCACTCTCGGCGGAGAGGCCGCTCTCGTCGTCGTCGGGCGCGCTCGCAGTGCCGAGGCGCCCGCCCAAAGAAGCGTGGCAGGCCGTTCATTTCGCGCCCGCGGCCTAGAGCGGTACGCTCCGCGCGGGTGCTCTTTTCCGACCTCCCCCCGCTGTTCGTGCGCGTCTTCGGCGTGGTGCTGGGCCTCCTTTGGGGGAGCTTTCTCAACGTCGTCATCTACCGCGTGCCGCGCGGCATGAGCGTGGTGCACCCGCCGTCGCATTGCCCGGCGTGTGGCAAGAACGTCGCGCCTTGGCTCAACGTCCCGGTTTTTTCGTACCTGATCCTTCGTGGCAAGGCGCGCTGCTGCGGCGCCAAGATGAGCGCGCGCTACCCGCTCGTCGAAGCGCTCGGCGGAGGTCTCTCGCTCGCGATCATCGAGGTGCTCCTCTTGGGCTTGCCCCCGAGGACTACGCTCGCGACGGGGCTCTTGCTCTTCGGTGCGTACCTCGCCCTCGCACTGGGGCTCCTCGCCGCCGCGTTCATCGATCTCGAACACATGATCTTGCCCGATGAGATCACGCTCGGTGGGGCCGTCCTGGGCGTGGCCACGGCGGGCCTCCGCGGAATGCCCTATGGCACATCGCTCCTTGGCGCTGTCGTGGGCTACCTCGTCGTTTGGTTTCCCTTCGTGTTTCTCTACAAGAAGGTGCGAGGCCAAGACGGCATGGGCCTCGGCGACGCGAAGTTGCTCATGCTCGCGGGCGCGTGGTTCGGCATTCTCGGCGCGGTGGTCGTGCTCTTCGCTGGCGCGATTCAGGGGAGCGTCGCCGGTATCGTCATGATGCTTACGCAGGGCAAGATCGAAGAGCCCGAAGCCGTGGCGCTTGAACGCGAGGAGCTCATCAAAGACGCCGAA
Organism: Myxococcales bacterium; assembly: GCA_016703425.1. NCBI lineage: Bacteria > Pseudomonadati > Myxococcota > Myxococcia > Myxococcales > Myxococcales bacterium. The sequence continues at coordinate 51,732 of JADJCA010000018.1, read as the reverse complement.
GCGGGCGACGAAGAAGCTAAGAAGATCCTCGAGGAAGATCCGCTGGCGAAGGCGCCCGAGGAGGGGTTCCTCCGCGCGCGCTTGCCCTTCGGGCCGTTTCTCATCGTGTCGATCTACGAGTTTCTCTTCCTCGGCGACCGCATTGTCTCGTTCATCGGCCTCGACGTGCTCTTCGCTGGTGTCTAACGAACGGCGCGCGTTCAAGCCTTCGTATCTACCTCTCGTCCGACGGCCCGCGCCCTTTGGAGCGGGAGGCGCGTGCTAAGGTTCAAGCCATGGTCGCGAAGCGTACGCCCCACGGCCCCGCTACCTATGCCGACATCGAGGCCCTTCCCGCCAACATGGTTGGGGAGCTCATTCGCGGCGTCCTTTACGCTCACCCGAGGCCTGCGTCTCCGCATGCGGCAGCGTCCAGCGCGCTCGGCGAAGAGCTCGGTCCGCCATTCAAGCGTGGGCGCGGCGGCCCAGGCGGCTGGGTGATTCTCGACGAACCGGAGCTGCATCTGCGCGAGGACGTTCTGGTGCCCGATCTAGGTGGCTGGCGTCGCGAGCGAATGCCCGAGATGCCAAACACTGCTGCCTTCACGCTGGCCCCCGACTGGGCCTGCGAGGTGCTCTCTCCGTCGACGGGCGCGATCGACCGCGCGGAGAAGGTTCCCATCTACGCGCGGGAGCACGTGAGCCACGTCTGGCTCGTCGACCCCATCGAAAGGTACCTCGAGATCTTGCGCCTCGACGGCGCCACCTACCGGCTGGTCGCCACGTTCTATGGAGACGCCAAGGTTCGCGCCGAGCCATTCGACGCCATCGAACTGGATCTCTCCGCGCTCTGGGCTCGCTAGCGTTGGAGCGCATTTCACAACGTGAATGCGCTCGAGCCCGAAGCGCTCACCTCCACGCTGCGCGGGTCAGTGGCCGCGCCACGCGTCGATGCTACGGTTTAGCGGTGAGTGACCTCCATCGCTCGTTTCGTGGCCCCGTGATCGTCGGCGCGTCGGAGGAGCCCGCGTTCGACGAAGCCGAAATGCGCGCCATCGCCAGCCGCCGAGCCGAAGCCGACAAGACCCTGGCCGCGGCGGATGTACCCGTCGCTTCGGCCGTCGAGCAGCTCCTCCCCATCGTCCGCTCGTCGAGTGAGAGTGAGCCACCCGCCAACGTCCTCGTCCGGGTGCGAGGAGATGAGCCCGGTGGTTCGGCCGTTCGCGAAATCGTTGTTCCAACGGAGAACGCCGACCGCATCACGATCGAAGTGTCCTGACAGCTGCCGGGGCCTTCCAAAGCGAACGGCCCCACGAGTCGCCTCGCGGGGCCGCTGATGGTGCTCTCTCGGTCGCGCTTCAGCGCTTGTCGAGGGGCACGTACGGCCGCGACATGGCGCCCGTGTAGATCTGCCGCGGGCGACCGATCTTCGTCGTCGTGTCCTCGGTCATCTCCTTCCAGTGGGAGATCCAGCCGGGCAAGCGGCCGAGAGCGAAGAGGACGGTGAACATGTTCGTGGGGAACCCGACGGCTCGGTAGATGATGCCCGAGTAGAAGTCGACGTTCGGGTAGAGCTTCCGCTCGACGAAATACGAGTCCTTGAGGGCCGCTTCTTCGAGGCGCTTGGCGATGTCGAGGAGCGGATCTTTGATGCCCATCTTCTGGAGCACCTGATCGGCGGCGACCTTGATGATCTTCGCCCGCGGGTCGAAGTTCTTGTAGACGCGGTGGCCGAAGCCCATGAGGCGGAAGGTCGAGTTCTTGTCCTTCGCCATGGCGACGTATTTGTTCACGTCGCCGCCGTCGGCGTGGATCGCCTCGAGCATCTCGATGACCTCTTGGTTCGCTCCGCCGTGCAGCGGGCCCCACAGGGCGAGGACGCCTGCGGAGATCGACGCGAAGAGGTTCGCCTTGGAGCTCCCCACGAGGCGCACCGTCGACGTGGAGCAGTTTTGCTCGTGGTCGGCGTGGAGGATGAGCAGAAGGTTCAGCACCTTCTCGATGTCCTTGTCGACCTCGTAGGGCTCGGCCGGCACGCTGAACATCATGTTGAGGAAGTTCGCGCAGTAGCCGAGCGAGTTGTTCGGGTAGACGAACGGTTGGCCGATGGACTTCTTGTAGGCGAAGGCCGCGAGCGTCGGCACCTTGGCGAGCAGGCGGATCATGGTGATCTCGCGCTCGGCCTTGTTGTCGACGTCGAGCGCGTCGGGGTAGTAGGCCGACAGCGAAGACACCATCGCGGAGAGCACGGCCATGGGGTGGGCCGAGCCGGGGAAGCCCGCGAAGAAGTGCTTCATGTCCTCGTGGATCATCGAGTGACGCGTCAGCTTCGTCGTGAAGTCGGCGAGCTGAGCCTTGTTGGGCAGCTCCCCGTAGATGAGCAGGTACGCGACCTCGACGAAGCTCGACTTCTCGGCGAGCTCCTCGATGGGGTATCCGCGGTAGCGAAGGATGCCCTTCTCGCCGTCGAGGAAGGTGATCGCGCTGCGCGTCGAGGCGGTGTTCATGAACGCCGGGTCGAGCGCCACGAGGCCGGTCTGCGCGCGTAGGTTGGCGATGTCGATCGCCTTCTCTTGTTCGCTGCCGACGATGACCTTCGCTTCGAACTTCTGCGAGTCACTGACGACGATGTCGATCTTTTCGGACACGAGAGCCTCCAATGAGCGCGCGGCGGTTGCGGCGCCGGGCGATCCCCCGACGACCGATGTACACGAAAACGCGAGCGGCCTGCTAGTGTCGAGGCTGGTTTTCTAACCCCAGCGATCTCCCGTGGCGACCTCGCGTCGGGCCCGCCCTGACGGGCGAGGCGGGCCAGACGCTCGGGCCTCCCCCCAAAGTCTGATCTCGGCAGACCACTCTTGTCGGATCAACCCAGCTGAGCGCTGGGTTTAGTTCGTCTTCCAGAAGCGCCGCTCGTCTTGCTGCAGGAGCGCGAGGCGGCGCTGCTCCTGAACGAGCGCTCCGTATCCGCGCGGCACGCGCGAGTCCTCGGCGAGCGCGAAAAGCACCAGGAGAGCGGCTTCGGCGTCGTCGCTGGCGCGGTGGGCTCGCTCGAGCTTCACGCCGAGCCGCGTGGCCACCTCGGCGAGGGCCTTGGACTTCTCGGCCCGCTGGATTTCGCGCGCCCAAACCAAGGGATCGATCCAGTCCACGTCCCGCCTGAGTGCCGGCGGCAGCTTCTCGGGCGTGCCGGCCGTCCGGGCGAACTCGTTTACGAGGAAGGCGCGGTCGAAGGCGGCGTTGTACGCAGCCGGGACCGTGCCTTCGAGGGCCATGCGGATCTCATGGGCCACGGCCTCGAAGCGGGGCGAGTCCTTCACGTCCTCGTCCGAAATGTGGTGCACGGCCCGCGACTCCTCCGAGATGGCGACGCCAGGGTTAATGAGCCAATCGTAGCGAGCCACGATGGCCCCGCCGCGCCCGACGGCGATGCCCACCTCGATGACGCGATCTTTGGACGCGTCGCGCCCGGTGGTTTCGACGTCGAGCAGCGCGACCGGCAGCTCGGCCCACGGCGTGTCGACGGCGAACTCGTCGGCGACGCCTCGTATGACGGCGCGGAGGAGGTGGGCGACGCCAGGGTAATGGCGACCGGTGGGAAAACAGCCGCAGGCGTCGGCGATGCGACTCACTTGCGTGGCGCGCCGGGGGCCGGAGTGGGCGGCTTGCTGCTCGCCTGGGCCGACGTGGCCGCTTTGCCGCTGGGTGCTCCCGAAGCCACGGCTTTGGCGGAGCCCGAGGCAGAAGGCAGAGAGCCCGCCGGGGCAACCGTCGTTGTCGCGCTGCTGGGCTTGGCTGAACCCTCGGCGATCATCTGCAGCTCGAGCGAGATCCACTCGCCCATGTCTTGGCGAACATCGAACTCGCGTCCGTTGATGTAGACCGACGGCGTGCCCTTCACGTTCAGGGCGTCGGCGAGCTTTTTGTCCATCGCGAGTCGATCGGTGGCCGCCTGCGAGAGCATGTCGGCCTTGAATTTCGCGAGATCGAGGCCGAGATCTTTCGCGTAGCTCTCGAGGTCGCTCTGCTCGAGGTGCTCGCGGTTCGCGAACATCTTCTTGTTCATCTCCCAGAACTTGCCCTGCTGTTGCGCGGCAAAGCCGGCACGCGCGGCGATTTCGCCGTGCGGATGGCCGGGCAGGGGCATGTACTTGAAGACGAAGCGCACCTTGTCTTGGCGTTCGGTCCAGGCCTTGTCGAACACCGGCGCGACGCTCGCGCAGAAGGGGCATTCGAAGTCGGCGAACTCGACGACGACGACAGGCGCCGACTCGGGCCCTTTCGACGGTGAGCCGTCGATGGGGACGTCTTTCACCTTCTTTGAGTCGAAGCGGTTTTGGAACGATTTCTCGATCTGCTCTCGCGACTGACCGTCGCGGACGCCCTTCAGGAGGTATTTCGCCGCCGGAAGGCATCGCGAGCAGGCGCGACCTTCTTTCACGCACTGCGCGATGGGCACGGGCGTGTCACTGCACGGCGCAAGAAACTCGGAGACGTAGCCGCTCCACTCGTTTCGTTCGCGCGGCGTCAGGGCGTTGGTGTCGACGCCCGGCAGCGAGACCTCGCGGGAGGCAGCGGCCTCCTTCGGGACCTCGGCCCCGCCTTCGCCTTGGCCGCGACAGGTCGAGCCCGACGCGGCGATGGCGACCATGAAAAGTGAGGCACCCAGTTGACCGAAGCTCCACATCGGGCGGGACCATATCGCAAACCTGCTTGGCCCGGGAGACCCGGCGTCTGCCGCCGTCTCCCAAAGGTGGACTTCCTGGGGGCGCCCCGATCCAGCGAGCCCCGAAGGCGTGCTTTTTCCGCCGCCCGAACCGCTCGGCGCTGGCGTGGTTCCGGTGACTTCCCGGCCCCCGGCTGGGACGGCACACCCTGTGCGTCTACGTGCTCTCGTCACTCCGCAACCTCTGGACCCCTGAGGCCGACATGAATCCGATGCGACGTTTTCTCCTAGGCACCTCCCTCCTCGCGGCCCTCGCGTGCGCCCCCGGTTGCGCGTCCAGCGATGGCGAAGGTGAGGAGGACGAGGGCGCCCTCGGCGCCGAGGACTCGGGCAAAGTCATCCCGACGACGCAGAGCGATCTGCTCCTCTTTCAGGGCTACAGCACGCTCTTCGACCAAGGCCACAACGGCTGCGTCACGTTCCCGAGCACGCTCACGCCGCAGGTCGGCGACGTCGGCGTCGACGTGAAGATCGACATCGTGCGCTCCCGCGACGAGCTGGCGCGACAGCTCGGCTTCGAGACGGAGCTCGGCTTCAAGTTGCCCAAGGCCGGCGCCGACGCTCGCGCGCAGGTGATGAACTCCTTCAAGCGAAACGCGTCGACGATGACGCTCCTCGTCCGCGTCGGCAGCTACTACTTCATCGACGCGGGGCAGAGCTACTCGCTCACGACGGAGGCCAAAGATCTCCTGCAGCGCGATCCGGCCCGTTTCCTTCAGCGTTGCGGCGACGCGGTGGTGACGCGCCTCCAATACCGCGCCGAGGTCATTGGCCTCATGCGCTTCGACACCAACGACTCGGAGACGGCCACCAGGGCCAGCGGCAACGTTGGCGCCAACGCGCCCGTCGGTACGGTGGCCGACGCACAGGGAAAGGTCTCGGGGACCTACGAGCGCGTGGCGCAGTCGACGCGCGCGTCGATGAACCTTGAGCTCTACACGCAGGGATTCTTTGCCGGCAGTAACGTTGGCGTTGAGAACCTCCAAGGCGACCAGGCCATGGCCCGCCTCGGCGAGCTGCTGAAGAACATGGCCGCCTCCCTCGACGCCGATCGCAAACGTGACCTTCAGGCCGTCGCAGACGGCAAGCTCCCGGTGCAGCAGAGCGGTGCCGCTCCGACGGCGGGCCGCAACGTCATCGAGCGTCACGCGCGCCTCAGCGCCATCACGTTCCACTCGTACGCCAAGAACCAGGACGTCTCCATGGCGCCGCTCACGCAGGTGACGCAGGGCGCCGGCCGGTTCCTCGTCGAGGTGGGCGAGGTGCAGGGGCGCCTCGAGAACGCCTACTTCGAAGAGGTCAACGCTTTCACACAGGCGCGCGATCAGGAGACCTACAACTTGTCCTCCGCGTCGAAGGCGACGCTCGCCGAGCTCGAGCCCGTCGCGCAGAAGTGGTCGGGGCTTCTCAAGCCGTCGGCACCGGAGACCGTCTCGGGCAAGCTGAAGGAAGCGCAACTGGAGTGCGTCCGGCAGGGCATCGCCGGTGACTTCTCGAAATGTTCGAAGACGGCCGAGATCGAGAAGCTCATCGACGACGGCAAGAAGCAGCTCGACGAATACGGTCAGACGGGGCGCATCGTGCGCATGAACATCGTCTACGGCTCCACCAGCGAGCTCACCGTCGACCGGGCCAAGGACGCCTGCACCAGGAGTGGCGGTCGGCTCCCCTACGACACGGAGATGGAATGGCTGAGGCCCGCCCTCACAGCCAAGGGTGGCTTCGCCTGGGTCATGAGCCGCGCGTGTCCCAAGAGCATCGGCATCTTCACCGGAGCTCAGGAGCCGAAGTGTTACGACGGCTGGTACATGGACTGGTACGACAGCCTGCTCGATGCGACGGGCCTGTCGAAGCGCGCCGCACCGGTGTTCTGCGTCGCCAACAGCGGGCCTCGCGCGGTCCTGCCGCGCCCCGGTGAGTGATCGACGTGAAGCGTAGCGGCCGTCGCGGCTTCGCGCGCCGCCCGCGTTGCCGCCTTTGGTTGCTGATAGACTGGTGACGCTTGCGAAGCGTCACCTTTCGGTATCCCAATCAGGAGAGCCTCGAGCGCGATTTGGGGCGTGCCGATCCGGCGTTGCCATTGCCACCGGACCAGCGGGCCGACGACGGCGAGTGGGTCCTCGCTGTGCTGAAGGTGACGGGGCCCGAGCCGCGCGCGACGGCCATCGCGGCGCGCGTCGAGGCCCGCCACGGCGGCTTCGCCATCGTCTTCGAGCGGCGCGACTGGGAGCGGCTCGCTGTCGAGCTTGGGGGGGCGCCGGGGCCGGTGTCGGTGCCTCGACCGGCGGAGTCGTCAGCGAGTCTGGCCGGACCGCGCTCGAAGCGTGGGCGAGCGGCGCAAGAGAAGAACGACAAGCCCGGGCCCTCACAGAAGGTTCCGTCGACGGGACGCAACGCGAGCGCGAAAAGCGCGCCGTCGTCGCGGCGCGGCAAGAACAAGCAGGTGGCGCGCACGATGCCGCCGCCGTCGCGCAGCGGCACCGTGCTCACGCGCACGTTGATCCCGCCGTCGGTCGCCGAGATCCACGAGGCCGACGCGCCCGATCACACGCTCGAGGCGCCCGTGGGGCGTCCGTCGCCGTCATGGCGCCCGCCGCGGGTTCTGCTCGTCGACGATGACCGCGACCTGCAGACGCTCATTCGCGAGATGCTCGACGCCATCCAGATCGACGTCGACTGCGCGGCCAACGCCGAAGAGGCGCTCGACCGCCTCGCCCTCGAGCACTTCGACATCATCATCCTCGACTGGACTTTGCCGGGCATGAGCGGCATCGAGCTTTGTCGCGAGCTGAGACGTGATCCGCGCCTCCGCGAGATCCCGATTCTGTTTCTCACGGGGCGCAGCGCCCCGCGGGACCTCGTCGACGCCTTCGCGGCCGGCGCCGACGACTTCGTGGCGAAGCCCTTTCGCGCGCCTGAGCTGGGGGCTCGCCTCTTCGCCCTCCTGCGCCGGGCCAAAGTGACCCTGTCGATTCCGCCGTAACACCCTGCCGTCGGGGCGCTGCTGCGCCCACCGCTGAGGCGTGGCGCCGAGCAGGGGGCCGCGCAGCTCGGGCCCAGTTTGCGCCCATTTTGCGTTAGAGTGCCCGGCTCATGTCGAGCGACGAGCCCTTGCCCATCGAGGCGCCCGCCGAGGTTCGCGGCGTCGGGAAGGTCATCGTCGTCGGCGGCGGACGCGGAGGCGTGGGCAAGAGCCTCGTCGCGGAGAACCTGGCGATCTACCTCGCCCAGCTCGGAAAGTCCGTCGCGCTCGTGGACGCTGATCCCGTCGGTGCGAACCTGCACGCGCATTTCGGCCTCCCCGCGGCGCGCGTCGATGCGGCCTACGACGACGATCCCGCTGCCTACGCCGCGGCGCTCGTGGAGACGGAAGTGCAGGGCCTCCGCCTGCTCCCCGGGCCGCACGATTCCATCGAGCTGCCCGCGCTCCTGCGCGCTGGCCGCAAGGGCCGCTACCTCGCGGCGCTTCGAAACCTGCCCGTCGACTACCTCGTCCTCGACGCCGGTCCCGGGGCGGGCCCGTTCCCCATCGAGGCCATGCTGAGCGCCGATTTGGCCATCTCAGTGACGGTGCCCGAGCCCCCGGCCATCGAAGCGACGTACCGCTTCGCGCGCGCCGCCTTCCGCAAACGCCTTCGGCGAGCTCTCTTGCGTGATCGCTTTCGCCTCCCGGTGGTGGACCGCGCCATCGCCGAGATCGGGATGTTGCCGTCGCCGCTTGCCCTCGTGCGCGTCCTCGAACGCATGGACAAGAGCATCGCGGAGCTGGTGTGGAACGAGGCCGCGCGCATGCGCCTCTACCTGGTCGTCAATCAAACGCGCGTTCGTACCGACGTCGAATTGGGAACGTGGATGAGCGAACTCGCGGAAGAGCACTACGGCATCTCCGCCGTCGACCTCGGGCACATCGAACACGACGACACCGTCTGGCTTGCCGTGCGCCGTCACCGTCCGCTGCTCGTCGACAGCCCGACGTCGAAGGCGGCGCGAAACATCGAGCGTATCGCCCGCCGCGTCATCGCGCTCCTCGCCACGCACGCAGAGCGAGGCTCGGTGCCGCGGCCGTTGCCGGCTCCGCCGACGCTCTATGCGACGCTCGGCGTGGGCCGCGCCTCGAGCGACGAAGAAATTCGCCGCGCGTACAAGCGAAAGAAGGAGATCTACGAAGGCGGTGGCCTGGCCATAAGCTCGCTGTTCACGGCGCCGGAGCTCGCGAAGCAGCAATCGCGGCTCGACGAGGCCTACGACACGCTCTTGGACGGCATTCGTCGCCGCGCCTACGATCTCTCGACCTTCCCCGAGACCGACGCCATGCCGGCGGCGGCGCACGCGACGCCCCGGGCTTCCGACGCTGAGCAGATTCTCCTGCGGAGCGAGCTCGCGCGCGAGATCGGCCCCGACACAGAGTTCACCGGCGAGCTGCTTCGCAAGGTTCGTGAATCGCAGGGCGTCGACCTCGGCGAGATCAGCGCCCGCACCAAGATCGCCAAGGCGCACCTCCTCGCCATCGAAGATGAGCGCTTCGTGGATCTGCCGGCCGCGGTCTACGTACGCGGCTTCGTCAGCGAGCTCGCAAAGTTCTTGAAGCTCGACGCGGCGCAGGTTCAGCGAACCTACCTCCGCCGGATGGGGGCACCGAGCGTTGCGCCACCGAGCGCGCCCCCGGATCCCAAACGGAGAGGCGTGTAGCCAACGTGGCTCTCGCGAGCTCGCGGCCGCCGGCCGACTCCCCCGGGACCGCCGAGTCGCTCGGAAGGCGGCCGGCCTTTTCTCCTGAGGCGGCGGCGATCCTCTTTCTCGTCGCGCTCGTACCGCGGCTCGCTGCCGCCTTGGCCTTGAGCGGCGAGCCTGTCTGGGATGGCCACTACTACGACTTCGGCGCAAAGCGTATCGCGCAGGGCTTCGGCTATTCCGACGACGTCATGGTGGCGGGGCGCCCCGAATGGCACCCGTGGTGTCACTACCCGGTGGGCTATAGCGCGTTTCTCTCGGTCTTCTACCGGCTCTTCGGGAGCGCGACGAAGGTGGCGCCCGTCACCGGCGCCGTTGTCGGCGCCCTCCTCGCGGTGACCACGTACGGCCTCGCGCGCTACGCCTTGCGTCGCGGCGATGACGCCGTCTCGCGGGGCGTCTTCGCTCGCCTTGGCGACAGATTGGGCGGTGGCCGGGCGTTCCTCGCGGGGCTACTCGTAGCGCTGCACCCGGGCCTCGTCCTCTACGCGGCGCTCGTCATGACGGAACCGCTCGCGGCGCTCTGCACGACGGTCTCGTTCTGGCTCTATGCGGCGACGCGGCCCGAGGACAGCGCACCTCACGGGGCGCGCTCGCAGGGCGGCCTCGCGGCGGCGGCGTTGGTCCTCGGCCTCGCTGCGCTCGTGCGCCCGCAAGCGCTCCTCTGCGCGCCTTTCATCGTCCTTCACTACGCGCGCCGCCGCGGTCTACGTGATTGGCTGGTCGGTAGCGTCGTCACCGGCGCGCTCGCGCTCGCACCGGTGCTCCCCTGGACCGCGCGCAACTGCCGCGTCATGGATGGCTGCGCCCTCGTCAGCACGAACGCCGGATGGAACCTCGCCATCGGCGCGTTTCCGCGGGCTACCGGTCGCTTCGAGACCTTGCGCTCGAGCGATGGCTGCCGCGTCGTCACCGGTCAGGTGCAACAAGACCGCTGTTGGTTCGCCTACGGCGTAGAGCAGATCAAAGCGCGACCGCTCGCGTGGCTCGCCCTCGTTCCGAAGAAGCTCTCGTTCACATTCGATCACGAGTCGTTCGCCGTCGAGTACTTGCGCGAGGCAAAGCCGTGGCACTGGCCTGAGGCGCGCCGAACTGCCGTGCGCGACGCGCTGACCGCGTTCCACCGGTTGCTCGTGGCCGCCGCCGCCGTCGCCGCGGTGGAGTTCGCTCGCCGTGGACGTTCGCTCGTGCGCGTCGCCGCCGCCGAGGGACTCGTGCTCGCGCTCGTCGCCGCGCTGCTCTACGACGCCGTCGCGGGGGCTCCAGCGTCCGGCCGCTTCTGGCCGCTGGTCCTCGTCGCGTGTGGCGTGCCGCTCCTGCGCGCCGTTGGCCGCCAACCGGTGTCGGCGCCGATCATTCTCTCGTCCGGGCTCGTTCTCACGACCGCCGTCACCCACGCGGTCTTCTTCGGGGAAGACCGCTATCACGTGGTGGTAACCCCGGCGCTTTGTCTCTTGGCGGCGTCGTTGTTTCGCGCTGCGCCAAGGCAAATGCGAAACGCCCACCGGGTTTGACGCAGCCTCTTTCGAAAGCTGCGTCCGCCGGTGGGCGTCCGAGAAAGCGATCTCGCGTCCGCGCCGATCAGCGCGGGGCGGAACTCACTTCTTCTTCGGCGGGTCCTTCTTCGGGGGATCCTTCTTCGGGGTCTCCTTCTTGCCACCCTTCTTCGGATCTTCCTTCTTGGGCTCTTCGGCCTTCGGCGGGTCGGCCTTCGGCTCTTCCTTCTTGGGCTCCTCGGCCTTCGGCGGATCAGCCTTCGGGGGCTCGGCAGCCGGCGTCGTCGGCCCAGCGGCCCCGGTCGGCATGTCGGCGGCCGCGTCGGGCGCGTCGAGCGAGGGGGTCGTGGGAACGGTGGGCTTCACATCGGAGCCGCCACACGCGGCCAAGGCGAGCGGGGCGAGTGCGACGAAAATCTTGAGCGTTTGCATCGAGGTCTTCTCCAGGGGCGCTTCGTAACGGCTCTGCTCAGGAAACTCAAACAAAAAGGGGTCCCGGCCTTTTGGGGCAGCGAAAATCCGCGGGTTTCTGTCACAGCCTCTCTCCGCCTTGCTCCCGTAAACGTGCCCGTACGTGCCCGTGCCCGTGAACGTGCCCGATTCTCCGGGAGGGCTGGCGCGCCCTCGGGCGTCCACGGGCACGTTTGCGGGGAGAGGTCGCGGCCCCTCTCTGCAAAGGTGCAGAACTTGGCATCGCCTCTTTCCAGGCCGGCGTAACCGTGGCATGCGCATCGATCGTGGAGTTGGCCCGAACCGCAAAGCGAGACGCGCTCAAAGAGCGACTCGGAAAAGTCCTCGGCGGACGCTTCCGTCTCGAGAGCAGCCTGGGCGCGGGCGGCACCGGTGCGGTCTACCGGGCCCGTACGCTCGACGTTGAATCGCCGCTTCCGTCGGTGGTGGCCGTCAAGATCCTCCATCCGCACCTTCTGCTCAACCCGGCGCAGCGAACGGTGTTCCTCGAAGAAGCGCGCATCGCCGGCCTCGTCGAGCATCCCGGTGCCGTGCGGGTCTTCGATGCCGGCGTCTCGCCCGACGGCACCGCTTTCATCGTGCTCGAACACCTCACTGGCCGCTCGCTCCACGACGGCCTCGTAGGCTGGGGCGATCTCCTTCTCGATGAGGTGGTGCGCGTTGTTCGAGGGGTCCTCGAGGTGCTCGCCGCGGCGCACCGCCACGGGATCGTCCACTGCGACGTGAAGCCAGAGAACGTCTTCGTTTGCAACGACGGCACGGTGAAGTTGCTCGACTTCGGGGTGGCCCGCGTCACCGGCGAAGCGCGTCGCACGGGCGTCGCCGGTACCGCAGCGTTCATGGCGCCAGAGCAAGCCTGTGGCGATTGGGCCTCCGTCGACGCGCGCAGCGACGTGTGGTCCGTCGGTGCAACCTTCTACACACTCATCACGGGCGCGCACCTCGTCGAAGGTGCCCCCCCGCTCTTGCCGGACGATGTTCCCGAGCCTCTCTCTCGTGTGGTTCGGCGCGCCCTCGAAGCGAACCCGAAGGACCGGTGGAGCGACGCTCGCGCCATGCTCGATGCGCTCATCGTCGCCGCCATCGAGAGCGGCGTCCCGCGGAGCTCGCGCGACTTGGGCGCTGCCGTCGACGTCGCCGCCAGTGCGCCCGTCCCTGAGGAGTCCTACACGCTGCGGGTGCCGCCTTACCCCGTGACCGTCATCGCCCCCGCCTCGCATGCCGCGCCGGTCCCCAAGCGCTCGCGTTGGCGTTGGCTCGCGAAGCTCGGTCTCGGGACCCTCGTCATCGTGGCCGCCAGCGCCGTCGGCGCCGGCCTCGCCCTGCTCGACGCGCCGCTCTCTCAGTGGATGAGCGGCGCGCCAGCGCAGATCGGCAAGCCCCTCTCCACCACGACGACGTCGTCGGGCGACGTGAAGCGCTAGAAGGCGCCCGGAGCTCTCGCTCCGAGACGCCTTGCGCGTGCGTGGCGCCTGGTGAGCGCGTCGTCGGCTACAGCGACGCCTTTCCGTTGGCGGGCCGCGACGCCGCCTCGCGGAGATGCGTCTTCATGACGTCGGCTTCCGGGCGTGACGCGCCCGCGACGTGTCCCGAGTTCTCGAGCTTGTCGGAGAGGAGCACGGCGAGGAGGCCCTCCATCAAGTTCGGCGTCGAGCCACCTTCGCCTTGCTGGCTGCCTACGACGACGCGGGGCACCACGTCGACCTTCGCCTCGGCGACGGCCGATGCGAAGCGCGCCATGACGTCTTGGATGACCTGGTAGCGCGGTCCGCCGTAGGCGCGCACCTGCTCGTCGGTGGCGATGGCGCGAGCGATGCCCACGCGCGTTTCGCGCTCCGCTTCCGCCTCCGCGATGCTGCGGATCTTCGCCGCGTCAGCCTCCGCGAGAACTTTGATCTGCTCGGCCTCTTGGAGCGAGCGCTGGTAGGCGGCGCGGCCCTCGTTGGACTGCACTTGGATCGCGAGCTCACTCTCCGTGAGCTGCGTCTGCTGACGCGCCCGGGCCTCCGCCTCGCGCAGATCGCGCTCCTTTGCGGCGGCGCGTTCCATGCGGCCGAAGGTCTCGATCTGCTCTTCGGCGATCTGCCGCGACCGAAGCTGAGTGAGGATCGTCTGGATGGCGCCGTCGCCTTTGGCCGACGCCGGCGTGCCGATGAGCACCTCTTCGAGCTCGAGGTTGTAGTGAAGGAACTTGTCCTTCATCTCGCGCGAGGCTTGGTCTTGGATCTTGCTCCGCTCCTGGAGCAGCTCGATGAGCGTGCGCGTCTGCGCGACGTTCTTGAAATACGCGGCCACCATCGGATCGAGCGTCTGCTCGACGAGGCGCTTGATGTCGCCGAAGCGCTGGATGACGAGCGGCGCCTTGCGGTAGTCGATGTGCACCACCACCGACAGCGGCAGCGACGGCTCGAACGCGTCACGCGTGATGAGCGACACCTCGGCGAGGTTCTCGTCGTAGCGGTGCGAGCCGATCTCGCCCTTCGTCCACTTGAGGATGAAGTTGGTCGTCGGGACCATGATGATCTTTCCCGCGTAGGTGTTGAAGGCGTATTTGCCTGGCAGGAGCGGCACGGTCCACACGCCGCGCGTTCCGTTGGCGACGAGCTCGCCGTGCGAATAGTCGTTGCCCGACAGATCGAGGCCGAGCTCGCCGGTGTACGACACCACGACGCCGACGGTGCCGACCTCGACGATCGTCTTTTCGATGAGCTCAACGGTCGCGAACAGCCGATTGATGAAATACGTTCCGTCGACGAGGACCTGAAGCTGGCGCCCGCGTTGGCCGCCGGCGGCGAGGAAGCGCTCCGCGTCCTGGAACTTGTTGTGGTACGTCGACGCCTCGCTCGGGTCGTCGCCGACGACGGGGGCGATGATCTTGCCGTCGGCGAGCGACGGGCCGTCGTGCACCGTCACGACACCGAGCAAGTCGCCTTGCGGGCCACCGGTGGCGATGATCACGGGCTCGAAGCCGTGGCGCTGGGCGATCGTCGCGGCCATTTGACGGAAGCTCGCGTCCTCGCTCTTGTCGAGCGGCACGTAGAAGAGCGCGCCGTCGGTGACGACGAGGAACTGCGCCAGGTTGAGCGCGTAGGTGCCCTCTCGCAGAATGTGGCGTTGCGGGCCCCGCTGGCCGCCTCCCGCGAGGAAGGCCTCGACGTCTTGAAAGTCCGCCGGCGGGTGGCCTTCGCCGAGCGTTTGCGTCGGCGCAAGCGGCCTGCCGTCGCGCGCGAAGACGTAGCCGATGTGACCTTGCGGGATCGTCACGAGCGGCACGCGCCTCACCGAGTATTGGATGGGCATGAGCCAGTGGAGACCGCCGCGGAGGACATGCGGCTGGTAACCGGCTTCACCGCTTCGGGCGATGAGGCCGCTGTCGACGGAGCCTCGGAAGCTGAAGCGCTTCTCGATGATGCCGACGCGATCGTTGGGGATGTAGCGGATGCCAAGGAGCACCACGAAGACCAAACACGACAACACAGATGCCACGATCAGCAGCGCGACCATCGCTCGCTGCCTCCTTTCCTCGAGGCGTCGCTCGCGCGAGCGCATCGGTTACGCCACCGCTCGTCGCTTGTGAGTCCGACCATGGCGGACCGACGTTCGCGGATGGGCGCTCGCGCGCCCACGGATGGGAAGCTGGGGCCCGGGTCACGCTCCACAAGTCGAAATCGGATAAATCGGTCGCGCGTCTCCGGCAGGGTTCTTGCGCGGGGGCTTCGTGAGACGGTCGCAAAGCGACGCGAGCGTTTGTCGGCGCGACCGATTCGGTCTTGACCGCGATCCTTGCAGTGCGCACATGAATGGGCGCTCCCACCGCGGGGCAAGGAGTCTGTCATGACGGAAGTCGCGTTGCCCAATGTCACCGAAAGCGCCCCCTATCGCATCGGCGCGGAGCGCGCCCATCGTGTCGTGGTCACCACGGGGCTCGAGGTCCCCGGTGCGCGCGTCGCAGAGGTGCTGGGGCTCGTTCGCGGACTCGTGGTGCGAACGCCCAACATCGGCGCCGGCATCGTCGGCAGCTTTCGCATGCTCGCCGGCGGCAACATCCCCGAGTTCTCGAAGGTGTGCGAAGAAGCGCGTCACCTGGCCTACGTTCAAATGGTCGAACACGCCGAGTCGCTCGGCGCGAACGCCATCATCGGCATGCGCTACGACGCCACCGAGTTCATGTCCGGCGCTACCGAGGTGCTCGCCTACGGCACGGCGGTGCGTGTAGCGGTGGCGTGAGCTGCTTCACGTCGACAAAGCGCATCACGGGGGCACCCGCGTCGGACTTTGCCGTGGCGGGCTGCGCCACGGTCGACGCTTGCGCATCGGCGTCGCCTTGTGGCTAGAACGTCACGGCGGTCGGTGCGCTTGGAACGAGGGCAGCGCCTCGATGGCTGGCCCGACTTAGGAACACGATCGCCGCGGCGCCGAGGGCCACGACGCCAACGGCGAGCGAGACGTCGGCTACGGCGTAGTAGGTGCGCGTCGTCGTCACGTCGTTGGGGGCGCACCCCGGACGGCACGTCTCGAGGTCAGAATATTTGGCCGCGCCGAGGAGGCCGAACGTTCCGAAAGACGCCAGGCCGAGGACACCCACCGAACCCAAGGCGATGGCCGCCGTTGGAACCCGAGCGTTCGACTGAGGTGCGCCGTCGCGCTGCGGGGCTGGCGCCGCCGCGCTCTGTTCGCTGGGCGCTGGCAGCTCCACCGTGAGGCGGCGTCCTTTCTCGCCCTCGGCGAGCACCACAGTCTCCTCACGCACCGTGGCCCCGTCGGTCACGACGATGCGGTGCGGTCCGGGATCGAGCTCGGTGGCGAGCCCCGCCGAGTGCGGGATCGTTCCATCGACGACGATCCTCGCGGTGGCGACGTCGGCTCCTCCGCGACGAACGGACACGATGAGCGACGGGATCGCTCGCTCGACCTCGTCCACCCAGCGTGCACAGTCCACGTGAACCGCCGCCGAGCACTCGCGCAAACACACCGCGAGCTCACGGCGAGCCTCGAGCAACGAGCCGCGCCGCTGGCTCCGTTGCGCGTTGGTGTACGACGCGGAACACGCGGCCTTGTCGCCGCCATAGGCGATGTGCGGAGCCGCGAAGAGGGTCCCCGCGAGGGCGGCCGCGATCGTAGAGCGGAGCGACATGTTGGCTATTGGCATTCGGGCTTGAGGACGCGAAGACCCTCCGCGTCGAGGGTCCACGGCGGGCTGCAGGCGGCGGCGTTCCGCTGCGGGGCCTTCTTGCCCTGGCGCGGGCCGGCTGCCGACGGGGTCGGTCCGTTCGATGCAGCGAGCGATGACGACGACGGCAAGGGCGCTAGCGCCGATGGAGCCGGTTCAGTGGTGGGTGGGGCGGACGGGGATGCGGGTGGCGCAGAACGCGCCGGCACCGCCGCCTCGACCATCGGGCTCGCGGCGCGGGCCGTTGGTATGGGTGGCGAGTCCGCGCGCTCCCGCTCGAACAGGTGCCGCGTCGTGAGCGCTGCCGTGGCAACGATCACGCTTGCAGCGGCGCCGACGGCCAGGGCACGCCACTTGGCTGAGTCCGAGCGGCTCTTCCCAGTTGCGACGGCTTCAAAGTGGGTGAGGTCACCTTCGTTGGCCGTGCTCGGCGCGGCCGGCGCGGCAGGAGCCGGGGGCTTCTCGGCGGGCGCCACCGCTGACCGTTGCCCATCGTCGTCGACGAGGTACGCAAGTTGTTGCGCTCGCGCGGACAGCACCTCGGCGGCCGTGTCCTCGAGGTACCGACCCACGCCGCGCGCCGTGCTTGGCCGCTGTGTCTGCTCGATCGCGTCGGCAAAAGCGCGCGCCGTCGGGAAGCGTTCGTCGGGGCGCTTCGCGAGACCGCGAAGCACCACCTCGTCGAGGCCCCGTGACACGCTCGGGTTGTGGGTGCTCGGGGCAGGAGCCGCTTCTCGCAGCGAACGCATCATGGCGGCCACCGGCGTTTCCGCCGGGAAGAGCTCGGTGCCGGCAAGGACTTCCCAAAACGTTACGGCGGCCGCGTAGACGTCCGTGCGCCGATCGACGCGGCCTCCCTCGATCTGCTCCGGGGCCATGTACGAAGGCTTGCCCTTGAGGCCGCCGTCTTGCGTCGTGTGGGAGCGGCCCACGGCCTTCGCGATGCCGAAGTCCAAGACGCGCGCCGTGCCGTCGCTGCCCACCATCACGTTTTGAGGCGACATGTCTCGATGCACGATGCGAAGCGGAACGCCCTGCTCGTCGACAGCCTCGTGCGCGGCGTGCAGTCCCTCGAGGACGTCCATCATGATCTTCGCGGCCACCGCCACTGGAAGCGCGCGCTGCGCGGCGCGGCGGAGATCGGCCAAGCTGACACCGGCGACGTACTCCATGACGAGGAAGACCTCGTCTTTCTCGGCGACGACGTCGAGCGTCGGCACGACGTTGGCGTGCCTTATCCGAGCGGCCAACCTCGCTTCGTCGAGGAACAGCGCGGCCACGGCCTTGTCGGCCGCGAGATGGGGGTGCAAGCGCTTGATGGCGACGACGCGGTTGAAGCCGCCGGGCGCGTCGATCTTGCCGAAGTGCACCGTCGCCATCCCGCCCGCCGCGAGCTTCGATAGCAACGTGTATCTTCCAGCGATCACCCGCTCGTCCACGTGCCGAGGGTAACATCGTCCGGCACTGGGATCGGCGCCCTCGTACCCTGTCGCACCCTTCGCGTGACCGGAACGCACCTCTAGCGTGGGCCTTCCTCGAACAGCCTCACGCCAGCGCCGATGGCGCCGGAGACGCTAGGGAAGCCCGCCGTCGCGTTGGCAAGCCATAGGTTTTCCAGCGCCGACCGGCGGGGCTTCTTGTTCGGCCCCACGTTCGCCGGCGTGAGCGCCGCGCCGTAGGAGTTGCCCTCCGGGGCGCGGCAGAAGCGCTCGTTGGTGGCCGGCGTTCCCGTGACGCGCATGACAATGCGCTCGCGGAGCCGCGGCACGTACCGCGCTTCGATGACCTCTTCGATGCGGTCGCGGATCTTCTTCTTCTCGGCGTTGTAGGCGCGCCGATCGGTCCGGCGGAGCCGCGCGAAGCGCTCGTAGTCGCACGAGGTGGCCACCTCGAGGATCTGATCGCCCGGTGGGCAGAGGCCCGGCTCGCTCGAGTGGAGCGTGGGCGTCGACAAAAAGAGCCACGGATCGGCGAGATCGTGACGCAGGCGCTGCGTGTCGTAGATGCCGTTGATGTCGGCGTGCGGGTAGTGCCAAACGTTGAACGAGCCGAAGCCGTGTTCCCGGAGGTCGAGGCCGCGCACACCGAGGTAGACCGTGAAGGTGCCCGACGAATATTCGTAGGCGAGCTCCGGCGCCGCGTCTGGAAGGCCCGCCAGCCGCGCGGTGAGCTTAGGGTCGGCGTTGGACACGTAGCGCGACGCCGTGAACCGCTTGCCGTTGGTCGTCGTCACGCCTAGCGCGCGGCGGTCGTCGTGGTGGATGCGGTCGACCTCGTGTTCGAGCAAGACCGCGCACCCATCGTGGGATTCGATGCTCTTGACCAAGGTCTCGACGAAGTGCGCGTAGTGATGCTTAGGGTAGTAGGCACCGCGATCGTAGAGGGTGACGAGCGCCACATGGAGGAGCAGCGAGACGTCGCGCGGCGGCAGGAGGTAGTCGCCGCACTGACCGGCGAGGACCGCGCGGAGCAGCGCGGGCATCGCGACGCGGTCGTAGAGATCTTCGAGGGTCCAGCGTTGGTAGCGGATCACGTGCCGCGCGGCCCAAGCGCCCCGCAGCGCTAGAACGGAGAGCTCTGCCGGCACGTCCATGGACTCGAGCTCGCGACCGAGGGTCGTCACGACCTCGAAGTACTCGCGCAACGCCGACTTTGCTTCGGGGAACCGCCTCGCGAGGCGACTCTCGAAGGTTGCGAGGCCGTTTGGGATGCGGAACCGCTCGCCGGCGACCACGACGTGATCGAAGCCTTCCGGATCGAGCCGCAGAAAGGGAACAGCCTCAAGGGCGCCGAGCCTCGAGAGGAGCGCGTGGATCGTCTCGCCTTCGCCGCAGCCAAAGATGTAGTGGACCTGCGCGCAGAATCGGTAGTCCTTCATGCGGAACGAGTGGGCGTACCCACCCGGCGTGTCATGCGCTTCGAGGACGACGACGCGGCGTCCGGCGTTGGCGGCGAGCGCCGCGTAAGCAAGACCCGCCATGCCGGAGCCGATGACGAGATCGTCGAAGTGGGTCGTGTCGCTCAAGGCGCTGCAGCGTAGTGCATCCTTCGCTTGAATCGATGCACGGACGTGGCGCTCGCTCGAGGGCGCGCCGCGTTGCCACCGATCGTCCTCGAAGAGTGCGGCCGGGCCCTCGATCCACCGTCGCGGCAGGACGCGGCGGCATGGGTAGCGACGGCCGGGCCAAAAAGCCGGGGTGAACGGGGAAGGGGAGCGCTGGCAGCCTTGGGCCACTTCTTGCAGCCGGCCCGGGATGTCCCGCTTTGCCCTCAGCCTCGCGGCCGTGCTCGCGCTGGGCGCTGCGGCGTTGACGACGGCGTGTCAGTCGTCGGGCGAGACCGACGACGCGGAGGAAGGCGCCCTTCGAAAGCGGGAGTCTGCGTCGCTCTTTCGACCCGGCAATCGCTTCGCCGGATGGGGGGGCGAGCATGATCGTTACCTCGACGACGTACAGCCGCTCCTCGGCAAGCGCTGCGTCACGTGCCACGGATGCTCAAGCTCGCCCTGTCAGCTCAAGCTCACCAGCTTCGAAGGCGTCAAGCGGGGCTCCAATCCACACGGCTTCTTTTCGACGCAAGGGCCGCCCACCCGGCTCAAGGACGGCGTAACGGAGGCGGACTGGACCGCGAAGGGTTTCTACTCCGTCGTAACCGGCGGCGACCAATCGATCATGTCGAAGCTCGTGGCGCATGGAAAGCAGCACAACGCCCCGGGCTTCGATCTCGCGCCGGCCTATTCGATCTATGCGCAGCGCGCGGAGCTGTTGGCCTTCGCGTGCGTCGACCAAGCGGGCGAACTCGACGAGCGCCTGGCGAAGAAGGGCACCGGCATGCCGCTGGGCCTGCCCGCGCTGACCGACGACGAAGCGGGCGTCCTCTTGCGCTGGCTCAAAGACGGGGCGGAGGGCCCGAGCGAGGCCAATCAAAAGACCCTCGAGCGACCACGCGACGAGGCCAAGGTTGCCGAGTGGGAGTCCTTCCTGAACGACGGCGACGCGCGATGGCATCACGCCATGCAATACGTCTACGAGCACGTCTTCTTCGGCAAGTTTCACTTCGACGACAGCGCGAAGGGGCGCGGCGACTTCTTCGAGCTTGTGCGGGCTCGCGAACGTACCGGACCCATTCATGAGCTCGTGACGGAGGCCCCCGGCGACGACCCGGGCGCGCCGTACTTCTTCCGCCTCAAGAAGTTCACGCCGCTCGTGAGCGCGAAGGACCACATCGTGTTTAACGCCGACGCGTCCCTCATGGCGCGGTGGAAGGCGCTCTTTGGCGGCGACTGGGCTGCGCCCACGGCACCGTCACGTGGTCGTGCGGGACAGAATCCCTTCGCCTTCTTCGAGGCGATTCCCGCGCCGGCGCGCTACCAGTTCATGCTCGACAACGCGCACGCGCTCATCGACGCGATGGTCAAGGGTGACGTCTGCACCGGCAGCCAGGCGACGTCGGCGATTCGCGATCGCTTCTTCACAGTCTTCATGAAGCCGTCGTCGGATCCTTCGGCGAAAGATCCGAAGCTCGGTCGCGCCAGCTACGAGCACCTCGATCCGACGGATCCATCGCCGATGCGCGACGCGGCGTTGGAAGAGGCCTTCGAGCAGGCCCTGCGGCGCGAGAAGCCGGAAGGCCTCTCCGAGAGCGACATCTGGGACGGCGACAAGAAGGACAAGAACGCTTGGGTCACGGTCCTTCGTCACGACACCAACTCGTCGGCGCATCAAGGTCCCGCCGGGCAGCTCGCCGACACCGTGTGGGTCCTCGATTACGCGAACTTCGAGCGGCTCTACTACGCGCTCGTTGCGCTCTACAAGCCGTGGGGGCCGATGGGCCAGAAGGCCACGGCCTGGCAGACGATGGCGCAAGTGCGCTCTCATAGCGAAGACCTCTTCCTCATGCTCATGCCCGAAGGCAAGCGCGACGAGCTGCGCAAGTCCTTCACGCCCGGCTTTTCGACGCCCGCCGCGACGCCGATGCGTGGGGCTGGTTATCCGTCGGCGGTGCAGGACCTCGATGGGGCGCGGCCCGTCGCGCACATGGTTTCGAAGTTGAGGACCTACCTCGGCCCCGAGATCGCGAGAGGCGACGGTCTCGAGGGTGATCCGATGGTGGCCCTTCCGGCGTCGCCGGCGCGCATCGCCACGCCAGCCGACGCCGACGCCGCGCTGGCGCTCCTGGCTGCCAAGAGTACGGCCCTCGCCGCGGTTCTTCCCGAGGTGACGTGGCTCACCGTGGACACGGGCAACGAGAAGCTCCGCTACACGCTCGTGGCCAATCGGATCTTTGGATCGTCTCGGCGTACCGTGGATGCCGAGTCGGTGCATCGTCCCGAGCTCGATAGCGTTTCGGTCATTCGCGGACGCAGGGGAGGCTTTCCCCAGCTCTTTTTGACGGTGCCCATGGCTCAGCTCGCCGCGTTCGTGGCGGCAGCCAACGGTGCGCCTGCGGAGCGCGCGGCGCTGCGCACGAAATACGAGATCGCGCGCAACTCGCCGGCGTTCTGGGCCACGCTCGACGAAGAGCACGAGCGGGCCATCAAGGACGAGCCGCTTCACGCGGGCATCATCGACACGAGCGCCTACGTTTGGCCGCTGGAGCTTCAGCCTTCGCGCGGTCGGTGACCCCCCCCCCCCCCCCTTTTTTTTTTTTGGGGCGCGGGGGCGCCGGGCCCCCCGGCGGCCCCCCGGGCGCGGGCCCCCCCCCGGGGAGGGGCCGGCCCCGGCCGGGCCCGGGTCCCCCCGGGCGCCCGGGGGCGCCCCCGCGGGCCCGGCCGCCGGCGCGGGGGGACCCCCCCCGCCTTCGCGCGCCCCCGGGGCGCCCGTTTTTCTCCTCTTTCGGGTTCGTCCCCCCGCGCGCCCCTTCGCTCCCTCTCCGCTCCCCCTGCCCCCCTCCCCCTTTTCCCGCCCGCGCTCGCTTTCCTCCTCTCTCCCCCGCCCCCCCCCGCCGCCCCCCCCCCCCCCCTCCCCTCCCCTCGCCCGCCCGCCCCCCCCCCGCCTCCCCCTCTCCCCCCGCGGCCCCCTCGGCCCGCCGCCGCGGCGCCGCCCGTGGCCCGCCGGCCCTTCCTTCGCCTCCCGGGCCCCCCCCGCCTCCCGCCCCCCCTGCCCCGCCCCCCCTCCCGCCACATCCCCCTCTCCCTCCCCTTTTGCGAGGCCGCAGCTCGCCCGGTGCGCTGCGCCCCGCGTCGCCCCGTGAGCCCCGCAGGCGGTGTACTCTCTTCGTTCGGCGGCCCTTTGGCTGTCGTTCGCACCGGGAGCACGCGCCATGCGATGGGAGTACAAACGTCACAGCGTTAAGGTCAGCGAGATCGCGCACGCGTCCTTCGACGAAGAGCTCGCCGCCTTGGGCCGTGAGGGTTGGGAGCTCGCGTGCGCGGTGCCTCACGAGCAACACGGCTACTCGCAGGAGACGCACCTGCTCTTCAAGAGGCCGCTTCCCGAGTGACGGCCCGCGTGGACGATCGAGTGAACGACGCGGCGATCGCGCTCTCGGCTCCCTCTATCGGGCCCGACGAACGGGCAGCGGTCTTGCGCGTCCTCGAATCGGGCACGCTGGCACAAGGCCCCGAGGCGCGCCTGCTCGAAGACGAGTGGGCGCGCGCGACGCACGCTCCCTATGCGGTGGCGACGTCGTCGGGAACCGCCGCGTTGCAGCTCGCGCTCCTCGCGCACGGCATCGGTCCCGGCGACGAGGTCATCACGTCGCCGTTCACCTTCGTCGCCACGGCCCACGCGATCATCCATGTGGGCGCAAAGCCGGTCTTCGTCGACGTGGAAGAAGACACGTTCAACCTCGACGCGAAGAAGCTCGAGGCTGCGCTGACGGACAAGACGCGCGCCATCCTGCCGGTGCACCTGTTCGGGCAGCCCTGCGACATGGCGCGCATCGAAGACCTCGCGACGGCGCGTCGCCTCGTCATCGTCGAGGACGCGGCACAAGCCATGGGGGCGCGCTACCGCGGCGAGCCCGTGGGCGCGCGTCACACGTCGTGTTTCAGCCTCTACGCGACGAAGAACGTGATGGCCGGCGAGGGCGGGATCATCACGACCCACGACCCGGCCGTCGCCGCGGCAGCTCGCATGCTCCGCTCTCACGGGAGGCAAGAGCGCGACTACGCGGAGCGCCCTGGCTTCAACCTTCGCCTAAGCGAGCTGCACGCCGCGCTCGGTCGCGCGCAGCTTGGGCGGCTCGGTGAGCTCACGGAACGTCGCCGACACAACGCCGCGTCTCTGTCGCGGCAGCTCGAGCGCTACGGCGAGCGCTTCGTGTTGCCTACGGTGCGCCCCGAACGAACGCACGTCTGGCATCAGTACACGGTGCGCGTGAAGGCTGGCGCCGACGAGCGCGCGCGCGTGCGTGGCCGCATGACCGAGCTTGGTATCGCGACGGGGCTCTTCTACGCGCGCCTCGCCAGCGACCAACCGTCGGTGCGCTCGTGCGGTTTTGGCGGCGAACCGCTGCCCGTCGCGACGCGGCTCTCGGGCGAGGTCTTGTCTTTGCCGGTTCACCCGGGTCTCGACGCCGCCGACCTCGAGCGCGTCGCCGAGGCCATCGGAGGCGCATGAGGACGCGTCTCGAATCCGCCCAACGAGCGCTTCGCTCGGGACTCAAGGAACACATTTGGCTGGCGTCCGCCATGGCTCGCTCCGAGACGCTCACGAGCGAGCAACTCGACTACCTGTCGGAGGTCGCAACCGCGGCGCACTCGCGGGGCGCGGCAGCGCGGGAGGCGATGCTGACAGGGGGCGCGACCGATGCCGTGCCCCTCTACTGCGACGCCGTCGAGCAGTGGCTTCGTGCACGGCTCGCGAGGACGGAGTCGCCCGCGGCGGCGCGCGCCGCCACGCGCGAGACGCTTCACGGCGTCCTGGACGAGCTGCTTCGTGCCCCGGGCGATGCCAGCGATGGCCGCGATCCTTTGCCACGCAGGCTGACCGACGCGATGACGCGTGGTGACGGCGGCGCCGACGCGGCGCTCGCGCTGCAACGACTGGAGCGGCGCCTCGCGTCGGAAACCGAGGTGCGAACGCCCGGCGAGGTGCGCTTTGCTCGCTTTGGTCGCGTCCTGTCCCTCGTGGCGGCGCTCGTGGGCTTGCCGTTGGCGGTCTATTGGGCGTTCCTTGCGCCGCCCGACCGCGCCTTTCACCGGCCCGTGAGCGTGAGTTCGAACGCGACGCCCGACATCAAGCCGCGCCGCCTCACCGATTGGCTCAACGTCACGCCCTATGGCGTCCACACGTCCGCGGAGGCCAACACCTGGGTCGCCGTCGATCTCGAAGGCGACTACTTCGTCGACCGCGTCGTCGTGCGCGACCGACGCGACCGGGACCGCGAACCGATGATGGCAGAGTGCCTGCCGCTGCTCATCGAGTTCTCCGACGATGGACTCAAGTACCGCGGCGTGGCGCGACGCAACGTACCGATCGGGGCGGCGCGCTCGTGGAGCGCCGACGGCGAGCGGCGCCGTGCCCGCTTCGTCCGAGTCCGCTGCACAGGAGGCGGCAGCCTCGTGCTCGACCGAGTTCACGTGTACGGCAAGCCGCTCAGTGACTTCCAATGATGCGCGTCAGCGGCGTCGCCGAAACGCCTCCGTGACGGGGCGCGAGACGACGCCGATACGCTCCCAATGGGTCGTGTCTTGCAGCACGAGATCGTGAACGCCGTCCCCGGGCCCCGCGATGACCCAGGTCGCGCCCACGTCGTCGAGAGACTTCAAGAACCGCTCGCGCTCCGGTCGAACCCAGATCACTCGGTTCTCGAAGCGCCGGCTCCAGAGGAGGCCTGGTAGGCCATAGTTGGCGCTGATGGCGACGACGGTGCCAGGACCGAGCTCCGTCTCGCGGGCCCAGGCGACCTCGCGGGAGATGGGCGCTAGCGCCACGGGCGCCGTCTCGCGCTCGAACGCGCTCATGCGCGCGAGGGAGAGTGCCTCGTCGAAGCTGACCATCCAGCCAGGCTCGACCCACACGAGCATGATCGCGCCGCAGACGATGTTCGCCGCCGCGACCCCTTCGCCGAGTCGGCGCCACGTTCGAAAACCCGACGCCCAGGCAACGAGGCACAAGAGCGCCGCCGACGCGTGCAAGTTGTAGCGTGCCGACCAAAGGGCCGGTGAGAAGTAGCAGGTGGCCAACATGGGCAAGGCGACGAGCAGGACGCCGCGCGTGCGGGCATGTTCGGCGGCAACCGCGTCACGCGCGGCGGCGACGGGCGCAAAGCGGCGAAAGACCACGTCGCGAACAAACAGCGCAAAGGCGGCGGCGAGGGCGAGCGCCGCGACGGGCCAGGTGGCCCATGGCATCCCGAGCCCGTAGCCATGGAGGCGGATGTCCGCGTAGTCGTTGCCTGGCTTCGGTGGCGAGTAGATGTCCTTGAGGAGCTGATAGGGCGGCTTGTTGAAGTCAACGGTGTCGTAGACGTCGCCGGTCTTGGGCCAGTGGATGTCCCACTTCTCATTGTCGTAGCTGAACGCCGCCCAGAAGGGGTTCTTGAACTCGACGTAGTTGCGCCAGTAGGTCGTGGCCGCGAAGCCGACGATAAGCGCCGCGCCGCCCAGGATCACCGCCAGACTCGCCAGCTTGCGGTTCCGATGGTGCACGAGGACGCGCACCATGGCGATCAGCGCCACGGGCGGCATCCACATGAGGCCATGGCCCTTGGCGGCCACCAACATGGTGCAGCACATGCCCGCGAAACACGCGTCGCGTAGCCGGAACTGAGGGCGCGTCGCGAAGACCAGGCCGCATACGACGAAGGCCGCCGTGTGGACGTCGATGTACGAGCCCTTGAGCTCGAGGAAGGTCCCCGGCATGAGCCATATCGCGATGGCGAGGCCCATCGCGACGAGTCGCTCTCTCGAGAAGCGTGCCGCCAGAACGTAAGTGCCAAAGACGAGCGCTGGCCCCATCACGTTGTTGACGACCTCGATGAGGCGTCGGTCCGTGAAGATCACGAACCAAAGGTTCGTCATCGCGCAGAGCCGCGGGTAGCCGTTGATGTTCTGGAGCGACGGCGGGAGCGCGACCACGGAGAAGCCGCGATTCTGGATGGCAAAGCCCACCATCGGCTCGTGGTACCAGAGCGCGTCGTAGTGATCCGATGGGGCCAAGTACGCGAGCCAGGCCGTGTAGCTCCAGATGCCGAGCGCGAGCACGAGGCCGACGAAGATGACGCTGCGCGCCTGAAGGGCCAGTCGAAGGCCGTCCCACGGGAGGCGCAAGAGACCCAGAAAGGTGCTCCCGATGACCTGCGCATGGGCGCGCCGCCCGACCCCCTGGAAGGTGCTCGCGAGCACGAGGCCTGATGTGAGCAGAGAGAGCCCCGCGAGCGCCGGCGCGGTCAGCCGATCACGGAGACCGAGGGCGTAGATGGGGAGGATGATGAGAAAGTTCCAGGCCATCCACACGGCAACGGCCTGCTCCGCACGCCCGCTGAAGCGCGCGCGCACCGCCACCGCGATGGCCGCAGCGAGCGCGAGCCCACTGAGCCCGAAGAGGATCAGGAACCCAAGGTACATGGCCAGAGGCTGCTCTCGATCATCGCTTCCCGCAGCGGTGACGGGCACGACATATAGCGCTCCCGCCGGGCTCACGGGGAGGCCTTTCGCCCCACGAAAAGATGCAGCTTCTCCGGTGGCCGCTCAGCCTAGGTCGATTCCTTGCGACGGTCGCCGGGGCCATCCGTCTTCGCGGTCAAAGGAGACGGAACATGATTCGTACGCTTCTCGGTCTTTCGCTTTCGACTGTCTTTCTCGTGGTGGGCTGTTCCGGCGGCGGCAGCGGTGGGGGGACCGACACTGGTAGCGGGACGGCGGGAAGCAGCGGCGGCGGAAGCTCGAATGGAGGAGGCGGCTCGAACGGTGGCGGCAGCGGCGGCGGGGGAGGTGGTGGCGGCAGCAGCTCGTCCAGCTCGAGCTCCGAGTGCAAGCAGTCGTTCTTGTGCCTCAACGGCGCCTGCAAGTGCACGGACGGCAAGAACAAGGGCAGCTCTTGCTGCGATCCCGACGACAAGGCCTGCGAGGGCAAGAGCAACAACTGCGGGGACGGCTATTGCGAGGTCTGCACCGGCTCCGGGGGTGGTGGCTCGGGCGGTTCGGGCGGTGGCTCGGGCGGCGGCTCGGGTGGGTCTGGCGGTTCGGGTGGTGGCTCCGGTGGGTCTGGCGGTTCGGGTGGTTCGGGCGGAGGTTCGGGCGGCGGCTCCTGCAAGGCGGCAGGGAAATCCTGCACCTTCGACAGCGACTGCTGCAGCGACTCGTGCTCCATCGACCGCGTTTGCGAGTGATCTGCGAGTGAGGGCCTTGGGGGTCGCCTGGTACGGGGGGAAGGCCTGATTCCTTCCTCCTGCTTCTCGCCGGCGGCCTTTGTCGTGACTCCCGCCCCCGCGCGGTCTTTTCGGAGAGCGCCGCTCGCGTCTCAATCCCGCTGCAGCAGAAGATTCGCTAGCGCGGCGCTTCCGCCCGCGGCATGGAATGCGGGGCTGGATGGAACGAGGGAAGCCGAACAGCACGCGACAGCCCGAGGCGCCTTCGGCCGGAGACCGCGCAGACGAAGCGCGCCCGTCCACGCGGGCGGTCGTGATGTCGAAATCCGTCCCGCCCCCGCCGCGTCGCCACGAGCGCGAGGCCGCACGAGAGGGCGAGCGAGACCGCGCTAAGAGTTCGCCCGATGATTCGGGGCGCGTTCCCCGCGTGCCCGCGTCGACGCCGCGGCTGCCGGACTCGTGCGCCGGAAGCAGCGGTCAATGGCGACCGCTCGAACAGCTCACGGGGCCCGCGCGCCCGCCCACGCCGCCAAGCATCCGGCCGACCACGCTCTCGATGCCCCCGCCGCCGCTCTCGCTCGACGCGATAGCCCTCGCAACGTCACCGCACCTGACGGCCCCGGGCCAACTAGCGCCTCTCGCGCGGCGCCCGATCCCAGCCGTGCTGCGTCTCGTGGGGGGAGCGTCGCTTGTCGCGTTGGGCCTTCTTTTGGGCGTCATGCTCCAGCGGGGCGAATCGAAATCCGACGCCACCTCGTCCCGCGCCGCGCCTGTGCGCCTCATGGCGGCGGCGCCTCCGCCGTCGGCGGCCGCTCCGCCTCTCGCGCCCACCGACGAGGTCGTCACCGCGCCGCCGGACGATCTTGAGATCTCGTTCGAGGAAGCCAAGGCCGCGCTGCGCGAGACCCCCAAGCGGCGCGCCGCGACCACCGGCGAGCTCCCGACGCTGCCGGATTTCCTCACCGAGACCAAAGCGGCCAAGGACTTGACCAAGGACTTGAAGGGCGTCGAAGCGAAGACCGACCCGAAGGCGAAGAGGCCGCTGACGCAAGACGCCAACGAGCTGGCTCGCGCGCAGCTCGAAGCGTTGCCGTAGCTGCCGCAGTCTCGCGCTCGATCGAGACCCTCCAAGGGTGAGCGCCTCGGCCCTGACTTCAATCGTCTGTTGCGACAGGAACGTGGCGGCGGGGTTTCTCGTCGCTCGTTGCCTCGTTGCTTGCCACAGCCACGCTGCGCGCTACTCGCCCCGCATGAACGCACCGCTCTTGTGGCTCACCGTCGCGCCTGCTCTCGCTATCGTCGTCGTGGCTTGCTCCATCAACGAGAGCGACGCGAGCGCACCGGTCCCGGCGAGCGAGTCGGCAGGGCCCGGGGCGCCGTTGCCGACGTGCTCGACGCGCGGCAGCGAGCCGCTCGAGGTTCGATTCAGAAGCGAGCGCTCTCGCGTCGTGTCGCTCTATTGGGTGAACGATCGCTGCGACGAGATCTTCTCCGGGGTGCTCGGCGCTGGCCTCACCGCCTCGCAGTCGACGTTCGTGGGCCACATGTGGCGCGTTCGCGAAGGCACCCAGGACGCGGCGGGAGCGATCCTCAAGGAGTTCGTCCCACAGGCGAGTGACGCGCCTTCTGTGACCGTCGTCATCCCGGCGGCGGCTGGTGAGGCGCCCACCCAGTGCTCGCTCGCCGGGACCACGGCCGCAAACCTGACCGTGATCAATCAGCGGAGCGACGTGACCACGCTCTATTGGGTGGACCGAAGCTGCAACGAGGTCCTCGGCGGAAGGCTGCCGCGCGGAAAGCCCTCGCGGTACGAGACCTTCGTGGGGCACAAATTTCGTGTTCGTGAGGGCGATGGGAACGCCGCCGGCGCCATCGTGAAGGAGTTCTCCGTCGGCGCGAGTGACGTCTCAGATGCGGGCGCGATGGTCGTTACCCTTCCGCCGCCCGATGGCGGCGCGCCGCCGGTGTGTTCCTCGCCTGGAGGAGCGGCCGTCAAGCTCACGGTCACCAACAAGGGCGCTGCCCCCGTTTCGCTCTACTGGGTCGATGGTGACTGCGCCGCGAACTACGCGGAGACGATCGCCGCTGACGCAGGCGTCTCCCAGAACACCTTCGTGGGCCACGCCTTTCAGGTTCGCGCCGGCGCCCAGCAGCCGGCGGGCGCCTTGCTCAAGGAGTTCGTACCGCAAGCGAGCGACGCGCCGAGCATGAACGTGTCGGTGCCCTAGCTAGCTGGGCGCCTCGCCGCGGCACGGGCGTCAGCGGCTCTCCGCGCGTTTCGCGTCGACGACGGCCTTACAGAGGGGGCACCCGTCGATGCCGTGAGGAACGTTGACTTGATGCTTCGCCAGGACGCTACGCGACACGCGCGCGAGCTCGCGTCGAAGCTCCCGCCGCTTGCCGGCGACGCGTGGAATGTGCAGCTGATCGTAGGCCGTTGTCTGGTGACGCATCCAGGCGATGACGGCGGCTTCAGCGCGCTCGGCCACGGGGATGCGCTTCGTGCGGGCAACGGTACCGCTGCCGACCGGCGTCGCGTGGGCCGCGACGGCCTTGGCCACGGCGCGCCCGAGCGGTGCCCACTCGGAGGAGAACGCCAGGAACGTCATCACCTCGGACTCGAAGGTCACGACGTAGTCGGACTCGGCGCGCTCGCGGCGCGCGGCATCGGCCACGCGCTTCTTTGCGTAGCCCTCCGTGGACCGCTCCCGCTCCACCTCGGCGCGGATGCGTTCGATGGTGGCGGCGTCGGCCCATAGGCCCTTCGAGAAGGTCTTCCGCCCCTTCTTCTCGACGACGGCCCACGACGGTCCGGCGGCCTTCACGCGTCTCGTCAACATCGCGTCCCCCGGTGGAACGTGGGCCCAATGGGAAGGAGGTGAACACCGCTTGCCGTCGGGTGTGACGAAGACACCCGCGACGGGCGTGGGACCGAGGATCAGGCAGTCAGCCATGGCGAAGCATCGTACGAGGCGTGGGGTGGTGATGGCGCAAGAACGCGCGGGTGCCTGGCTTCGTTCGCGTTGCCATCGACAGGGGCGTTCACCAGCCCCACAGGCCTACGCCGCGTGATATCCGACGGCCATGCAGAGCCCCCAGGTCGGAATCCTCGAGCCGGTCCCTTCGCGCGGCCGGCATCTGCTCTTCCATCTCGCGGCCGCTGACACCTCCGCCGACAAAGTCGGAGCGGCCTTGCGCGCGGTGGCGCCGCTCGCTGGGCACGGGCCCGTTGTGCTCGGGGTCGGTGCGCCCACGGCGGCGGCGCTCGGGATCAACCTCGAAGGGCTGCGGCCCTTCCCCGAACTCGCGGGGCCAACGGGCGTTCGCGTTCCGGCCTCGCAGCACGCGCTCTGGCTCTGGATTCGCAGCGTCGACGATGCCGAAGATCCGGGCGCGCTCTTCCACCGCGGCCGGCAGTTGACCGCTGCGCTCTCCGTCGGCTTCCGCCTCGACGCGTCGCTCGACGTCTTTCGTCACGGCATCGGTCGCGATCTCTCCGGCTACGAAGACGGCACCGAGAATCCCGAGGGCGAGAAGGCCGAAGCCAGCGCGCTCGTTCAAGGACGCGGCGCTGGGCTCGATGGCTCGAGCTACGCGGCGCTTCAACGCTGGGAGCACAACTTCACGAGCTTCGACGCGATGGCTCCCGCCGCGAAAGATGCCGCCATCGGTCGGCGCGTGAGTGACAACGAAGAAATCGACGACGCGCCCCCATCGGCGCACGTGAAGCGAACCGCGCAAGAGAGCTTCGAGCCGGAGGCGTTCGTGGTTCGGCGTTCGATGCCGTGGCTCGAGGGCGAGCGCGCGGGCTTGTCGTTCCTCGCGTTCGGCAGCTCGTTCGACGCCTTTGAGGCGCAGCTCGGCCGCATGCTCGGCCGCGACGACGGCGTCGTCGACGCGCTCTTCGGTTTCACCAAAGCGACCTCGGGCGACTACTTCTGGTGCCCGCCTCGCGCGGGCGTTGGCGTCGACCTCCGGGGCCTCGGCCTGTAGCTCGCACTCCAACCGGCCGCCGCCTGCGAGCAGGGCTCCTCAGTAGAACTCATACACCGCGAGCTCGCGGTACGAGGCGCCGAGAAGCATCTCGCGACCGCCGCTGGTGCCCACGATGACCTCTTGCCGCAGGCCCGCGATCGTGAGCACCCAATCGCTGGCCTTCATGGAGACGTTTAGGCCCATAACCACACGGATCGTCCTTGCCACGTCGGCGAGCTACGCACCGGAGAAGTGGACCCGGAAGAAATCTAGCGAGCTCCACGGTTGCTCGTGCCGCGTGACGTTCGAGAACGGGGAGACCGTCGCGTAGCGCGCGCCGGCGGCCAGGCTCGTGCGCACCGTAGTCACGTTGTTCGCGCGGTCGCCCATGGCGTCGAGCGCTCCTCCGCTGGCCGGACGGCTGTCCCAGATCTTGGCCACGAACGTGACACCTTCACCGGTCGTTGTATCTCGCAGCGAAACCACAAAGGCGATCTGCCCGGCGCCGCCGCCGCTGGGCGCCGACGTAGGAACGCGCACGAGCGCTTGCATCGTCAGCTCGCTCGTGTCGTGACGGAACGGGGTCACCGGATCGCCGTAACGAATCGCAAAGTCCGCGTGCGGGTTCGCGCCGAAGTCGTAGACGTGTTCGAAGCTGCGGCTCGCGAGGAGAATGCCCGCGTCGACGCCGTGGAGCTGGTAGGCGTTCGGCGCCGTTTCGAGCGTGGCCGGCTCGGAAAGATCCGGTAGCCAAACTGAAAGAGGGCGCTCGGCGGCACGAAGCCAGTGAACGCTCCAGCGGCCCAGTTGGAGTTGAAGCCCGTGGCGAAGGTGAGCTGGTAGCACCCGGTAACGGAGAAGCCGCCGCCAGCGCAGGGACCGCCCATGTTGCTCACGAAGATGCCGACGGCGTCGAAGAGGGGCGCCGAGTAGAACGCGTGGGTCGAGCGGATGCGACCTTGCGAGTAGCCGGGGGTCGCCAGCGAGGTGACGTTCTCGGGCGACGGGATCGCCCGAATCGTGGGGTTCTGATAGTCGAGGTTTGGCAACGGTCCCCGGAGCCGGGACGCTCGTCGTCGGGATCGTGTCCGCGGAAGCCCCGGCCCCACCGTCGGCGGACGAGACGGGCGGCGGGCCGCCTAGCTCCGAGGCCGCTTCGCCGAGTGGGGCGGGCGCGGAGCACCCCGTGGAAGCGAGCGCGAGGCACAGGGCCAGGACGGCGGTCGAAGCGGCGGAGTGGTTGAGCATGAAGCCCTGCGAGCACGCGGTGTGCCCGGCGACTCCCGCTACGTCTCGCGCGTTTACGCCTCATGCATTTGCACAGGGAGTGCAGATGGATCTCTGCGTTTACACACGAAAATACGCGCCAATAAAGATGGATCCGACGGTGCCGCTGGGGCGTAGATAAGCGCCCTCAGATCGCTCGGCCCGTAGCCGTCGCTCAGCGCTTGCGGTCGTCGAGGAGCTTCGGTTGTTCGCGGCCGCGGGCGAACGTCCAGCCGAGGTTGACCGGTTGGAAGGTCGCCCGATACCGGTCCACCAGCGGCCTGTCGGCGGCGCCTGTTGAGAAGCACGTGACGAGACCGTCACGCGTGACCACGATGAGGTCGCGGACACCGTCAGCGTCGACGTCCGCGAGCAGCGGTGAGGCTTCGATGGGCGCACCAATGGCCGCGAGGAAGGTGCGCCCGCCCGTTGCGTCGATGGCGACGAGGTCGCCGGCCAAGGTGCCCACGATGGCGTCGGGCGTGCTGTCGGGATCGAGGCGCATGACGACCGGCGACGCCGTGACGCGGCCTTCGATGCTGCGGAAGCGTCGCTCGCGCTCTCCAAAGAGCACGAGGCCTTCGCTCTTCGTGTTGCCCGAAGTGGCCACCACGATGGACCCGACGCGCGGACCCGGGAGCGCCACCGGCGCGGCGACGATGGCGTCGAGATCGCCGCGATCGGTCTCGCTCTGGGCGCTCCAGAGGACCTCGCTGCTCTTGCCGTCGAAGACCGCCACGCGCCCGTCGCTCCAGGCCGCAAGGATCTCGGCAGCTCCGTGCGCGTCCAGCTCGACAATCGAAGGCGGCGCGACGATCGACGACGGGTACTTGACCTTCCACGCGACGGCTCCGTCGAGACGAAGAACGGCGAGCGAACCGTCACCGCCGCCGGCCACCAGCTCGAGCTTGCCGTCCCCATCGACGTCACCCACGCCAATGCCGCCCTCGAGGCCGCGACGACCGTTCGTGCCCACGAGCGTTTGCCACAGCTTCTTTCCGGTCCGGCCTTCAAGGGCTACCGCGTGGCCGGTGCTCGTGCCGACGAGCACATCGAGCGCGCCATCGCCGTCGACATCAACGAGCGTCGGCGCCGAGGCCACGTTGCCACCGGCAGCGACAGACCAGCGAAGCTCGCCGGAAGATGTCGCTCGGTGAACATGACCGCGCTCGGTCGTGAAGAAGACCGCGTCGCGCTCGGCCGCCGCGCCGGCCACCGGCTCGCCATTCGGCGCGGCGATGAGCGCGTGGCTCTCACCCGAGACGCCGCGGAGCACGTGCACGCCGCGCTCCGACGTGGCCATGACGAAGCCACCCTCGTAGACCATGGTGCTGCGGGCGTGGGTCTTGCCGATCTGCGCCTTCCACTTGGTCCGAAAGGTGACCTTGCGCGCTTTGGGTGTCGGCGTTGGCGTGAACGACTGCGCGGCGTTGGCCGTGCCGATGCGCGTGCTCTGATCGACGACCGGCGGCCGCCCGAAGAAACGCACCGAGGGCTGCGGAGCGGCCGGTTCAGGCGTTCCTTCGGAGCTCGGTACACAAGCGGAGAGGAGCGCGAACAGCATCAGGGTTTTCGTACGCATGCCCGGCCGCCAGCAACATGTGTTCCCCACCTGTTCAGGCTGAAGTTGCGCGATATTCTGCGTTGCGGTGGCCAACTCTGCGCGCGCCCGCAAGGCCTGCGCGGGTCAAGGCCCGTCGGGCGTCGCGTCGGCGGGGCCGGCGTCGAAGAACCCACCGGCGTCGATCCGAAGCGGGTCGGCGATCAGCGACCTGTTGGCCGTCAGGAATCCCGCGAAGGCCGGGAGCACGTCGGGGTCGGTGAAGCCGGCTGCGACCACTGCCGTGGTCGCGATGGCGGTGTAACGATCGAAGGTCGCGCCACCGATGTGGAGGTTTGCGTGCGCCGTCGTCATGTCGCGACAGAAAAATCCTCCGCTCACGAGCGCGGGGTACGTCGAGCCCGGTCCGGCCAGCGCGGTAACAAGTTGGCGCACCATGCACTCCCGTATCTGAGGCAAACTCGGGTGCCCCGGCGTCGGCTTGGTGTTTAGTGCGAAATAGGAGCCAATTTCGGCGTCGGCCAGTTCTGCAGCGAGAACCGCCTCCACCAATTTGATGATTCCCGGCTCGCCGCCCATGCGCACAAACAGCGGCGCCTTGCCTGTTGGCGGTTGACCGGGCTGCGGCTGGGGCGACGGACTCGGCGAGGGGGCCGAGCCGGAAGCTTTCGGCGAAGCGGCCGAGCCGCCGTCATCCGTATCCGCGCTCGTCACGGCGCCGCCACACGCCGCGACCGCCAGGTAGGTGAGAAGCGCGCCACATGCCGTCCGTTGTTTCCAGTTCATCGGGGTCCCGGTCTTCCGCCCTTGAGCTTGCGGGCTTCTCGGTCGAGCAGCCTAACGCATCTACTCCGCGACGATGAACTCGTCCCGCGCGAAGAACGGCACCGTGAGCACCGTGTACTCGCGACCGACCAAGAGGCCGCGGATGTCGACCGCTCGAACGGCGTCCGCGAGGCAAGCACGGCTCTCGTCAGAGAGCGGCACGAGGCCCATGGGGCGCACCAGGCTTTGTTCCATGCCCTTGAACGTGACAAGGACCGGATAGGGCATGCCGGGATCGAACCTCGCGCAGTGCCGGCGCGATGCCGCTACAAGTAGCGCGCGCACGGCCCGGTAGGTCAAAGTTGGCCGGCCCGTGTCTGGCGCTGGGAGAGGCCCTACCGGGCCCGTGAAGGGCCATCGAGACAGCGCAGCCCGACCGGGTACTGCTGCGGTCAGGCGGAGCGTTCGCATGACGCGTGCACGCACACATTGAAACATCGCCGTGTCTTCGCGGTGGGCGTAGCGGTGCGCGGCCCCTCGCTCCCGAGCGACCTTCTCGGATCCGGCATGCATTGTCGCAGGGCGCCCCTCGCTGTCGAAGCGGAGCTCAAAGTCGAAGTGTTGGCCCGTCCACATCTCGTCGCGCAGCTCGGCCTGGCAGTCGCGCGCGATGTCGTCGACTTCCTCCCCGACCAGGCCGATGAGCACGTTGCCCACGATGGCCACGGCGCTGTCAGTGATCACCTTGGGCTTCGGTCGGGAGCAACCAACGCACACGAGCATCGCAACGAGAGCAACGCGAAACACGCCCCACAAGGTACTCGGGTCCCGCGTGAACGTCGCTACGTCCACGGGACTCCAAGCATCGCCGCCCCGCGCGACGCTGCAGGTGCGCTCGGATGGCACCCACGCTCCCGTGGGACGTGCGCTCCTGCATGGCCCATGGGACGGCCCGACCGCCGAGAAGTCCAAAGGAACAACCCAGAGCGGTTCCGGCTCAGGGCCAGGACGCGGGGTGCGTCTTCACCCAATCGACGTAGCCCTGCACAGTGCCCGCGAGATCGGGCGGCGCGCCTACGTCCGCTGCGAGGATCTCCATCGAGCGGAGATCGACGTCGACGTTGAACGGCACGGCCGACACGTCCCACATGTCCGAGAGCGCGGCGAACGCGGGGTCGAGAGCGAGCGAGAAGTGCGGCCCGTACTTGGTGACCCACGCGTCGAGATCCGCTTTGGTCGCTGAAGCGCCGACGCTCGCGCCTTGCCCCATCGCGACCAAGAAGACGGCGCCCTGGGCGGCGAGCGCCGGCGTCGCCGTCACTGCGGCCTGCACCTCGGCGCCGTCGGGTGACGACCAGCGCGCAGCCGCGATGATGTGGAGCACCTTGAGGCCCTTTTTGCCCGTCGGATCGTAGTAGTCGGCGAGGTGAATCGTCTGGAGCTTGCTTGTGTCGAGTGTGCCGTTTACCGCGCGGTAGCCGGTGAAACCGTAGTTCTTGATGACGTCACCGGCGACGGTGCCCGCACGGGGACGCGTGCCGAGGTGGGCCGTGGGGTAGGTCCCCGCGTCGGGCGGGCGGGCATCGATCAGAGCGTCTTTGGCGGCGTCGTGCGAGGCGTCGACCTTCGCTGCGTCCATGGAGCTCGCGTCTTTCGCGCCTCCGTCCTTGTTCGCGGCTCCGTCCTTGGTGGAGGCATCTCGCGCGGCGCCTGCGTCACCTGCGGTTTCGTCACCCGCGTCGTCATCCGCGGCCTCGTCGCCGGCGTCGTCGATCGAAGCCGTACCCGGCGTGATCGCATCGGTCGCGGCGCTGCAATGGGCGGCCGCTACGAGCGTGAGGGTCGCGAGCAGGGTCGCGACTCGAGGGAAGACGTGGTCTGCGGGCGTCATCGGGCGGCCGGTAAGACGTCGCGGCGGCCCGACGATTCAAGGTCCGCCTTCACTCCCCAAAGGTTCGCTTCACGCGCGCCTCGATCGCGCGGCAGCTCTTGCGCTGCTCGTCGGTCGCCGATGTCAGCGTCCTTCGCCGGAGCGCCGCACGCGGCGAGCGACATCGAGGCGAGAAAGGCAGCTCGTCGCATGGGCAACTCGTCGTAACCGAGTCGCCACCGCTCGGGGCGCTTCGATCGGGGCCTCTCGCCAAACCCCTTTGGAACTAGTTAGTGGGCCAAGACAGACTTGAACTGTCAGCCAACGGATTAAGAGTCCGCTGCTCTACCAATTGAGCTATTGGCCCGTAAGAAAGAGGGGGCCGTAACTATTCCTCTGCTCGATCCGAGTCAAGGGTGAAGGCACGTCGAAGCGAACGAGGTCACGATTGCCCGGTGATCCGGGTGGCAATTCCTCACGGAAGCCACTGACCGCCGCGAGCATCGGTGCTACTTCCCCCCTCGCCATGGCTGAAGCATCAGGCGCTGACGAGCAGCGCGACGACTGGAACGACCATTGGGACCGCTACGCCGAGTCGGCGAGCTTGAATCCTGCTCAAACGATGCGTCACGAGCTGATCCTCGACGCCCTTCGCTCAGGCGGCGCACGGATTCCCACGGCGCGGCTGCTCGACGTCGGCAGCGGCCAGGGCGACTTCCTCGTGCGCGCCAACCAGAGCGGCCTCGCGAACGAGTACGCCGGCTTCGAGCTCTCGGCGAGCGGCATTCGCATCGCGAGCGCCAAGGTCCCCGGGGCGAAGTTCGTTCGCGTCGACCTCTACAACCCGCCGCCGGAAGCCGAGGCGTTCAAGGGCTGGGCAACGGCCGCCGTTTGCTCCGATGTCATCGAACACGTCGACGATCCGGTCGCGTTCCTTCGCGCTTTGAAAGGCTACCTCGCACCCGACGCGCGCCTCGTCCTCACGGTCCCCGGCGGTCCGCGCTCGGCCTTCGACGTGCACATCGGCCACCGCCGCCACTACACGCGCGAGCTTGCGCGCGACACGTTGCAGAGCGCCGGTTTCGACGTCGAGAGCGTCAACATGGCCGGCTTCCCGTTCTTCAACGCGTACCGTCTCCTCGTCATCTTGCGAGGCAAGAAGCTCGTCAAAGACGTCGAGTCGGGCGAAATGGGCAAGGGCGGCAGCGGCCTCGCCAAGCTCGTGATGGGCGCCTTCGACGGCCTCTTTCCTTACAACGCGCGCGACTCGCGTTTCGGCTGGCAGGTCGTCGCCGTGGCGCGCCCTCGCAACACCTAGCCTCCCGCGTCGCAGCGATTCGTGAACGCGAAGGCTCTTAAGCTCGACGACGTTGGCGGTCGTCCCGGCGCCGCCGGCAAAGCTGGCAAAGCTGGCAAACCCGCGCCGCTGCGCGCCTTGACGGTGGCGCGCGCCGTCCTCGTCTGGCTTTGGACGCGCTTGCCCTGGCTCTTCGCGCTCGGCGTCATCGGCTACTCGTTCCACTTCGTCTACGGCCCGACCTTCAAGAACTGGCAAGAGTGGGGGAGCGAAGATTGGGACGCCCACGGCGCCTACCGCTACATCACCGTCATCGCCCTTCAGCACGGCGAGTTCCCCTGGTTCAGTCCGTGGTTCGGGGGAGGCTTTCCCGCGTGGTCGTACTCGGAGGGCGCCACCAACGTCGTCTCTCCGTACTTCTTCCTCTACCTGCTCTTCCCGCTGCAGGTCGCGCTCAGGCTCGAGGCCGCGGCGAGCACCCTCGTGGCGCTCTTTGGCGCGCTCGCGTTGACGCGTCGCTTCACGCGGAGCGTGGGCCTCGCGACCTTCGTGGGCCTCTTGTTCGTCATGAACAGTCGCTGGTCGTTCCAGTTCAACGTCGGTCACACGTGGCACTTCCAATACGCGTGGTTGCCGTGGATTCTCTTCTTCTACGACCGGTCTTGCCGCGGCGCCGTGCCCGTCGCGACGGGCGCCGGCAAGAAGCGCGACGCCGTCATCGCCGGACTCCTCTCGGGCCTCCTCGTCACCATGGGCGGCATCTACCCGGCGCCTCACGCGGCCCTCGTGCTCGGCATCTACTGCGTCGTGCTCACCTTCGCGCGCTGGAGCTTCGCGCCGGTCGGCCGCGCGATGCTCGTGGGCGTCGTCGCCATCGGCCTCGCGGCGCCGAAGCTCATCCCGATGCTCGAGCTCCTCTCGCGCTTTCCCCGCGCCATCGCCTCCGACGAGACGGTGACCGTTCCGCAGATGTTCGACGTGTTGATCAGCCCCAAAGTGCAGCCCTTGCCCATCTGGGGATGGCACGAATACGGCGCGTACATCGGCGGCTTCGCGTTCCTGTTCTTGCTCCTGGGAACGTTCCTGCCCTCCGCGAAAGGGACGCGCACGTTCCGCATTCTGGGCGTGCTCTTCGTGCTCCTGTCGCTCGGGACGTTCCACCATTACGCACCGTGGACGCTCCTCCACAAGCTGCCGCTCTTCAGCTCGCAGCACGTGCCCTCGCGGTTCATCCAGGTGGCCTTCCTCCTGCTCGGTCTCTCAGCGGCAGCGGCCTTTGGGGCGCTCCTCGACTGGGTCCTCGCGAAGTTCCCGCGCGTCAACGCGCGTTATCGCCTCTTCGACGCGGCGCTCGTGGTCGTCGCGTTTGGTCTTTGCAAGCCGATGCTCGACGTGAGCGCGCCGCTCATCGGAAAGACCTTCACGCGGCTCTTGCCGCCGGTGCCGCGGGCCGAGAAATTTCAGCACGCGCGGCGCATCGTCCAGGACTACGTGCCGACGCACTGGGGCGGCGCGCTGGTGCCGTCGATGCTCGCCAACACGAGCGTCTATCACGCCTACGGCGTCACGCTGCCGGCCCTCGGAGCGCGCCTGCGCGAGGACGCCAACTACCGCGGCGAGGCCTACTTCCAGGAGGGCGGCGGCAAGGCCGAGGTCACCAAGTTCGCGCCCAGCTCGGCGGAGATCACCTACGCGAGCGTGAGCCCTGGCGCGCTGCTCGTCTACAACATGAACTTCGACCCAGGCTGGACCGTCGATGGTCAGCCGGCGCTCGACGCGGCAGGCGCCGTGGGCGTTCGCCTTCCGCACGGCGGCGCCGGGACGGTCCGGCTCAAGTACCGACCGCCGGGGCTTTACGCGGGCCTCGCCGTCAGCGCCTTCGTGCTGAGCGGCTTTCTCCTCTACGGTCTCCTTCGTCAACGTCGCGCGCGCATCGCGCTGGCGCTCTCCAAGGTTATAAAGACGCCATGATGTGCCTCGTCTTGGCCGGCGGCCTCGGCACCCGCATGGCCTCGTACACACAATCGATGCCCAAGGCGCTCATTCCCGTCGACGGCGTACCCTTCATCGACCTTCAGATCGCGTGGCTCGCCTCGCACGGCGTCACCGAGATCGTCATGAGCGTCGGCTACCGCGCGGCGATGCTTGCCGAGCACCTCGGCGACGGGACCCGCTTCGGCGTGCCGATTCGCTACGTCGACGAAGGCACCGAGCTTCGCGGCACCGGCGGCGCGCTACGCTTCGCGCTCGAGCAAGGCGCGCTCACGGAGCACTTCCTCGTCACGTACGGCGACTCGTTCTTGCCGGTCGATTTCGGCCAGGTCGCCTCCGCGTTCCTCGCGTCGAAGAAGCCCGCCGCGATGACCGTGCTTCAAAACGGCGGCCGCTGGGACGCGAGCAACGTCGTCTTCGAAGGCGGTCGCCTCGTCGTCTACGACAAGCGCCACAAGACGCGGCCCAGCGCCGACTTCCACTTCATCGACTACGGCCTTTTGGGGCTCTCCCGGCGCGTCGTCGAGGAGCGCATTCCGAAGAACGCGCCCGGCGAAAAGCACGATCTGGCCGACGTGCTCCACGAGCTGAGCCTCGAAGGCGAGCTCTTCGGCATCGAGGTGGAGCCGCGCTTCTACGAGATCGGCTCGCCCGCGGGCCTCGAGGATTTCACCGCGTGGGTGAAGGACAAGCGCGCGAAGGGAGAGCTCTCGTGGGCACGCGGCGTGGGCTAATCATCCTCGATCGCGACGGCGTCCTGAACGCCATGCTCGGCGTCCGCGGCACGCCGAGCCACGACAGCCCCATGAACGCGGCGCAGGTCACGGTCTTTCCGTGGGTCGCCTCGGTCTTGAAGGCGCTCACCGACGCGGGCTACGGGCTCGCCATCGCCACCAACCAACCGGCGGCCGCCAAGGGCAAGACCACGCGCGACGCCTTGCAGGGCGCGCACGACCTCATCCTCGCGGAATCGCAGCGAGAAGGCGGCCGTATCTTGAGCTCGCACATCTGCTGGCACAGGAGCGAAGACGGCTGCCCGTGCCGCAAGCCCAAAACGAAGCTCCTCGAGGATGCCCTTGCCGAGCACACGGAGTTCGACCGCGCCGAGTCCTTCATGGTTGGCGACCGCGGTACCGACATCCTGGCGGGCGCGGCGGCGGGCCTCAAGACCGCGCTTTTGACCGACGAAGCGGTCGAAAAGGTGCTCCCTGACGCGTTTGTCAGACCCACCTTCCACGGCGTCGATCTTCGCGATTTTCAGCGTTGGCTATTGGGCACTTAAGAAGCAGAATGCGCCCGTTCTCCGGCTTTTGTCCGCGGGGACAAGGAAAGCTTCATGGCCATCAAGATCTTTTGCGACGGTGCGACGCTCCCGGACTTGCTCGCGATGTACAAGAACCCGCGCATCTCCGGGTTCACCACGAACCCGACGCTCATGCGCAAGGCGGGCCTCACGAACTACGAAGAGTTCGCGAAGGAAGTTCTGAAGAACATCCCCGACCGCCCGATCTCCTTCGAGGTCTTCGCCGACGACTTCGCCGAGATGAAGCGTCAGGCCATGAAGATCACGGAGTGGGGCAAGAACGTCTACGTGAAGATCCCCATCACGAACACGAAGCGCGAGTCGGCGCTGCCGCTCGTTCGTGAGCTCGCCCACAGCGGCGTGAAGCTGAACGTGACGGCCATCTGCACGCTCGAGCAAGTCGCCGGCACCACCGAGGCCCTCAAGGGCGGCGCGCCGTCCGTCGTCTCGGTCTTCGCGGGCCGCATCGCCGACACCGGTCGCGATCCGATCCCGCTCATGGCCGCCGCGCGCGAGCTCTGCGCCGCCGCTGGCAAAGACGTCGAGCTCTTGTGGGCCAGCCCCCGCGAGCTTCTCAACATCGTTCAGGCCGAGCAAGTCGGCGCCGCCATCGTCACGGTGACCCCGGACCTCTTGAAGAAGCTCGACCTCATCGGCAAGGACCTCGCGCAGTTCAGCCTCGAGACCGTGCAGATGTTCTACAACGACGCGCAAGCGGCAGGGTTCAAGCTATGAGCGACTTCGTTGCCACGTTCTTCAAGGAGAGCATCAAGGCCATCGAGGGCATCGACGCCTCCGTCGTCGAAGCCGTCGCGCAGGGCCTCGCCGGCGTTCGCGCCGGCGGCGGTCGCCTCTTCATCCTCGGCGTCGGCGGGTCCGCCGGCCACGCGAGCCACGCCGTCAACGACTTCCGCAAGATCTGCGGCATCGAGTCCTACGCCCCGACCGACAACGTCTCGGAGCTGACGGCCCGCACCAACGACGAAGGTTGGGACACGACCTTCTCCGAGTGGCTCAAGGTCTCG
Source organism: Myxococcales bacterium (assembly GCA_016703425.1). NCBI lineage: Bacteria > Pseudomonadati > Myxococcota > Myxococcia > Myxococcales > Myxococcales bacterium. The sequence continues at coordinate 8,849 of JADJCA010000018.1, read as the reverse complement.
CAGATCAAAAAGAACGACGCGCTCCTCATCTTCTCGGTCGGCGGCGGCAACCGCGAGAAGAACGTCTCCATGAACCTCGTGAAGGCCATCGAGCTCGCCAAGGGCGCCGGCGCGAAGGTCTTTGGCATCGTCGGTCGCGACGGCGGCACCACGAAGGCCATGGCCGACGCGTGCGTGCTCATCCCCGTCGTCTCGGCGGATCGCATCACGCCGCACACCGAGGGCCTCTGCGCCGTCGTTTGGCACTTGCTCGTCAGCCACCCGGTGCTTCAGAAGTCCGTCACGAAGTGGGAGTCCGTGAAATGAAGCTTGAGGTCAGCGCTTCCGCGCTCAATGGCCGCAGGGTCACCATCGTCGGCGGCGCTGGCTTCATCGGCAGTCATTTCCTCGACTACCTGCTCGCGCGCGACGTCGCCAAGGTCACCCTCTACGACAACTTCTCGTCGGGCCGCGAGTGGCACTACGCGCACCACGCGAAAGACGCACGCTTGGCCGTCGTCCGCGGGAACGTCGAAGACATCGACGCGCTGACGGCGGCGCTCAAGGGTCATGACCTCGTCATTCACCTTGCGTCGAACCCCGACATCGCGCGCGCCGTCACCGAGCCCGACATCGACTTCTGGCAAGGCACGGCGCTCACCAACGCGGTTGTCGAGAGCATGCGCCGCGCCGGCGTTGGGCAAATCCTCTACGCATCGGGCAGCGGCGTCTACGGCGACCTCGGCACCGTCGAGGCAAAGGAAGATCACGCGCCGCTCGAGCCTGTGTCGACGTACGGCGCCAGCAAGCTCGCCGGCGAGACGCTCATCTCGAGCTATGCGCACATGTTCGGCATGCGCGGCGCTGCGTTCCGTTTTGGCAACGTCGTCGGCCCGCGGCAGACGCACGGCGTCGGCTTCGACTTCGCGCGCCGTTTGCTCAAAGAGCCGACGCACCTCGCGATCCTCGGCGACGGCAAACAGTCGAAGTCGTACATCCACGCGACCGACGTCGTGCGCGCCGTGATGCTCGTGGCCGAGAAGGGCGTGAAGCCCTTCCAGGTCTACAACGTCGCCACCGGCGACTACATCACCGTGACGGAGATCGCCGACATCGCCCTCGAGTGCCTCGGCCTCGAGAAGTCGAAGGTCCAATACCAATACGCCGGCGGCGATCGCGGCTGGAAGGGCGACGTGCCCATCGTGCGCCTCGACACGAGCCGCATTCAGGGCGTCGGGTGGAAGTGCGAGAAGACCTCGCGCGAGGCCCTCAAGGACGCCATCTTGGCGATGATCCCGGACATGAAACAGGGTCGGATGTGACGGCCGCCACGTCATTGACCGTCGCGAGCGTCCCGCCCGTGGCCACCGCTGACGAGCTCGCGAAGCGCGCGCTCGCGGCCGACCCGGAGCTCTCGCTCCTCATTCCCGAGGACGACGAGCCGGAGCCCGAGTTCTCCATCGTGATCCCGGCGCTCAACGAGGCGCTCACCATCGCGGACTTCATCGACTGGTGCAAAGAAGGGCTCGCGAAGGCCAAGGTCAAAGGCGAGATCCTCATCGTCGACAGCTCGAAGGACGACACGGCGAAGATCGCGCACGGCAAAGGCGCGCGCGTCTTGAAGGCGCCCAAGCGCGGCCTCGGCCGCGCCTACCAAGACGCCGTGCCGTTCATTCGCGGCAAGTACATCGTCATGGGCGACTGCGACTGCACGTACGACTTTCGTGAGCTCGTGCCCTTCGCCGAGAAGTTCCACGGCGGGGCGGAGTACGTGATGGGCTCGCGTTTCCGCGGCTACATCGAGCCGGGCTCCATGCCGCCGCTGCATCAATACCTCGGCACGCCCGTCACGACGTGGATGCTCAACGTCATGTACGGCTCGCACTTCTCGGACATCCACTGCGGCATGCGCGGCATCACCAAAGAGGCCTTCATCCGCATGGGCCTGCGCTCCCAGTCTTGGGAGTACGCCTCCGAGATGGTGCTCAAGAGCGTGCACATGCGCCTCAAGACCGAAGAGGTGCCCATCCGCTTTCTGAAAGATCGCGACGGCCGCCTGAGCCATCACAAGCGCTCCGGCTGGTTTTCCCCGTGGCACGCCGCGTGGATCAACCTCCGCGCCATGGCCGTCTACGGCGCCGACTTCTTCCTGTTCCGGCCGGGCTTGATGATGCTCTTTCTGGGCCTCGGCCTGACGGTGCCGCTCGCGCTCGGCCCCGTGGCCGTCGGGCCCATCACGTTCTCGCTCCACTGGATGCTCTTGGGCCTCTCGCTCGTGGTGCTCGGCCTTCAGGCCGTCTACCTCGGCATCCTCTCGCGCGTCTTCTACGACTACTCGGGCGACTTTACCGAGCGGTGGTTCAAGCGTTTCCCCTACGACCGCACCATGATCGCCAGCGGCCTCACGTTCCTCGTGGGCCTTGGCCTCGATGCGCTCCTCGTGGCGCGCTACGTGAGCCAACACTTCGAGCTCTTGGAGATCTCGCGGCTCAGTCACCTCGCGGTCACGGGCCTCTTGCTCATGATCGTGTCGTTCCTGACGTTCACCTTCACGCTCGTCCTCCACTCGACGGCGGTCGCCGTCTGGCGAAAGTAAGCGGCCATGCGAACGACGGCGTTTGCGCAAAACTACGAACCGACGCCCGTCGACCGGTTTGGCGTCTGGCTCTCGGCGCGGCAACTGAAGCGCTACGTGCCGGACTTCCGCAACAAGCGCGTGGGCGACTTTGGTTGCGGCTACCACGCGAGCTTCGTGCGCACGATCTTGGACGACGCGTCCAAGGTGGTCCTCGCCGACGTGAGCATCGCCGACGATCTCAAAGCGAACCCCAAGGTGAAGGCCCTCGAGGGTGATTTGCTCGGCTCGCTCCGCTCGCTCGAAGATGGCGGCCTCGACGTGGTCATGTGCGTGTCCGTGCTCGAGCACTTGTGGGAGCCCACGGTGGCGCTCCGCGAGATGTTCCGCATCCTTGCGCCCGGCGGCACGGCGCTCTTCAACGTGCCCTCGTGGCGCGGCAAGACGTTCCTCGAGCTGTCGGCGTTTCGCCTCCGCCTCTCGCCGGCCGACGAGATGAACGATCACAAGATGTACTACGACCCGAAAGACTTCTGGCCGCTGCTCGTCACGGCAGGGTTTCTTCCGCAGCACATCAAGTGCTTCGGCCACAAGTTCGGCCTGAACACGTTCGCGGTCTGCAAGAAGGCGTAGAGCGCCGCGGCTCCGCGGGCCTCGGCCGGTGGGCCGAGGTGCGACCGTTCTGCGGGCTGGGTTGGCGGGCGTGGCCATCGGTGGCGGCCAGACGGTCACCGTTCACGACGCATGGCTTTGGCACAACGAGGTGGACCCGTGAAAACCAGCATGATCCACGCGGCTCCGCTCCTGCTCGCAACGCTCGCTTGCAACGGCGCCATCAAAACAGACACAAACTCGACGAGCGGCGCTGCGGGCGGGGATGCGGCGACCGGAGGAGATCCGTGTGCCTCGGCTGCGACCGCGCCGGCTCCGTGTCCTGCTGGTTGCCAAGAACAACTCGGGTACGTTCCGAACGATGCAGGCACGTGTTCGACTCCGGTGCGAATGTTTTGTGGGACGCCGTTGGTAGCGTGGTCTAGCGGGGTCGCCTGTGGAGTTCGTCTCTCGGATGGCTTGATGGCCTGGCTGCCATCGCTGAACACGACTCCACCTCCCGGTGTGTATCGAGCGTGCACCGACGAGGAGGAGTCGAGCTTTCGAACGGCGCCCGCGTACACGAAGTGCGACGGCGGGAACTGACCGGAGCTGGATCGATAGGCGCGTCCAGCGACGGCGCGTTTCCCATTCGTTCGGCCTCGACCCTATACTTCGGCGATGACGCCTCTGGCCCTTGCCGCGACGCTGTTCGCGCTCCCGATGGCCAGAGAGCTGCGGCTCATCGGCGGCCTTGGCGTCCGCGTACTCTCGGGCAACAAGGCGAGAGTCACGCTCGATGTGGACCTCGTGGTGAGCACTTCAGCTGCCGCTGGCTCCCTCCGCGCACACCTCGAGGCGGACGGGTGGAAGGTGGGCGACGCGGGCGCCTATTTCAGGGCCCGGAAGGCCGGTGAGCCGGCCATCGACGTCTTCGTCGATCCAGTGACGAACCCGCGCACGTTCGAGTCCACCCGGCTGAGCCAGCCACCCGTCGAGCGGGTCGTCGATGGCGCCCGGTATGTGGTCGCTGCGCCACACGACATCGCCTTCCTCAAGCTCTGCGCGGGGCGCGACCAAGATGCCATCGACGTCGCGATACTCGCCGCGGCGGAGCCCCTCGTTGCAAGCTCGCTCGTTGCGATCGCCGAAGCGAATGACCTCGAAATTCGATTGGCCGAGGGGGCCCAGAGGTTTCGCAACTTGGTGCAGAGGGCAGCGATCGAGACGGTCGCCGCGGAGCTATTGGGTCGACCCTTCGGCGCGGACGAACGTGAATCGCTAGCGCGCCTGCTCGCCCAGCTCCAGGTGGAGGGAACATGACGACGCTCACCTTGCATCGCTACGTGGTTCTCGCCGATCACGTCGTGGGGTTCGACACGCTCGAGGAGGCGAAGCGCTTCGCGCTCGGCAACTTGCCCGCGGTGATTTGCGAGCGCGTGCCGACGCCCGATGGCTCGACCCTCGTCGAGGTCATGCGACACGACTTCAACTACGATCCGGAGCGTGACGAGTGGCGCGTCATGCTCGGTTGAGGTTTTTGGCGAGGCGCGTCCGAGCTGCGGCGGAAGGCGAGCCGTCGGGCGAGCGCGTGAGTATGGAACCCCGACACAACGAGGTGAATCCGTGAACCGATGGTCCGCGATGCTGGTGCTCGCTGCAACTTGCACGATGGGCTGTTCCTCCGAGAAGAGCGCCTCCACGGTGTCCGATGCAGGCAGCGCGGATGTGGGCCCCGCCGACGCGGCGCGCACGGTTGCGGAGTGCTTCGCGTCGTCCGACGCCGGAACGTGCCTCGAGGGATGCCGCGAGCAGGAGGGATACGTCCAGCGCGCCGAGCAAGATGGCGGCCTGTGCCTCGCTCCCATTCGCCTCTACTGCGGCGTTCGACTCTTCGGGGGTAACGCCGCAGTGGCCTGCTGGGTGCGTCTCAGCGACGGCGCCGTAATAACGGTCCCTTCGGTCGTCACGGAGTTCGGCTACGGCTACCGCGAGTGCGGCGCCGGCGAGCTCGCGCAGAGAACGAGCGTGACGCGCTATTGCGAACAGCCGCAGAACTAGCCGCAGAACTAGCCGGAGGCCATGCCATGAATGCGAACCGACACGATGCATGGGCGACGCTCGCGGTCGTCTCTGCGCATCAAGGTCTCCGCCGTGGCCATTCCCGTGGGCGAGACGCGAACGGTCTACGACGCGTGGCTTTGGCACAACGAGGTGACGCCGTGAGGGCGCGCGTTCTTACCGTGTTGTGCCTGGCACTCGTTGCTGGCGGTTGTCGTGCGACGAGCGACCTCCCCGTCGCCGACGACGCGTCCGCGACCGCTGAAAGGTCGACCGAGCCGCTGATCGACGCGGGCCCTTCCGATGTTCTCCGCGACGTCAGCTCGGAGGAGTGTTTCGCCATACCCGTTGCCCAGTGTCCACCGAGCTGCCGCGTGCAGGGGGGATACGGGTTTGCTCCGGTCGATGGCGGGTTGTGCCGACGGCCTGAGAATATTTTCTGCGGCAAGCCGCTGCGCTTCTGGGGATCCTTTGTGGAGTGTTGGGCTCGCAAGTCGGATGGCGCCGCGTTCCTTCTCGAGTTCATCACGGAGCGACCGGACGGCGTGTTTCGTGGATGCACCGGCGACGAGCTTCTTGCGACCGAGGGCGTTGAACCGTGCCCGCCGTGAGGAGAGACGCCACGCGCACCGTCGACATCCCCGGCGGATGCTCGTTTCGCACCAAGGTCTCCGCCGTGGCCATTCGCGACACCGTCACGGAGGGCGAAACGCGAACCGTCTAAGACGCGTGGCTCTGGCACAACGAGGCGACGCCGTGACGCGCTGGGCGTGAACATTCGCACACACCGACCTTCGCGACTCGCGACTCGCGACGGCCACGGCCCGAACGTCGAATCGCGTCGCCTACGTCGCTTCGCCGTCGGCTCGCTCCGCCTTCGCCGCGGCAGCCTTCCGCTTCGCCCTTCGCTTGCGCCACCACGGAAACACGCCACACAGCGCCGCTGACACCGCAAAGACCGCGAGGCCCGCGTTCATGGTGCGTGGGTAATACGTGAACCGCACGCGCGATGAGCCCGCCGGCACGCGCGCGGCGACCGCGTTCTTCCAGACCATCGCCGGCTTGCCGTTGGCGCGCCAGCTCGGGTCGTAGTTCATGTTGTAGACCACGACGGCGCCTTCCGTCGCGCCGTCGACTTGGATCTCGGCGGTGTTCGGCGTGGACGAGACGACGCGCGCCTCGCCGGTGCCCGCTTCGACGTACGCCTCACCGCGATAGCCCGGCATGCCTTCGCCGATGGCGCCCCACTCGGTGGGCCGCGGAACGGCCCAACAATCGATGACCCCTTGGTTCGCGAGCATGGCGAGGTACACGGGCTGCGCCCAGTCGGGCGCCGGGTAGCTGGCTGGCGCCCGGTGCTGCTGCTTGAACGCGTCGCTCCGCACGATGGGCGGCGCCTCGTGGGGAAAGGCGACGTCGAGCGCCACGCGACCCACGGCGGCGATGTCGAGCGCCGCGAACGCGACCGGCACGAGCAAGAGCGCGTCGACGAGCGGCCTCCGCAAGAGGAACGGATCGAGCCAGCTCCGCACGGCAACCGCGAAGGACAAGCCGAGCAGCAGGATCGCCGGATGCAAAAACCGCGACGGCACGTGCTGCGACGCTAACACCGGGAGCTTGTGGAGGAGCGTCCAAGGCGATTCGGGCAAAAAACGCGCCGAGGCCAAGGACGAAGAACAACGCACCCGTGAGCTTCAACGGGTGGCCTGTCTTGCCGCGCGCAAAGAGGAGCCCCAGCACGAGCACCGTCACGCCGAACCACCCGATGTAGATGCCCCACTCGTGCCAGCCGTACGACGGCACCATCACGGGCCCCGCGTGGAACGACTGGCTCGGGCTCGCCATCATGAGGATGACCTGCCGAAGGTCGATGGCTTCTGGCGACTCGATGATGCGGGGCGCGCGCGACATGCCGTCGAGCATCGGCAAGAGCTTGGGCGCCGAGAGACCGACGCCGATGACGGAGATGAGCGCCGCCGTGAGAATGGGACGGAGGCTGCGACGGAAGATCGCCGAGAGCGCACCGAAGACGACCAAGAGCAGCGCGCTCTGCGGAAGCGGATAGATGCCGCCCATGTAGACCATCATGGCGAGGCAGATGCCGCCGTAGACCACCTGACGGAAGCGCTTGTCTTCGAGCGAGACGTCGTAGAAGTAGAGGAGCCACGGAAGCCACGCGTATTGCAGGTGCCACGTGTGGCCTGAGGCGATCTGCAAAGACCAGCGGCCGTTCATGGCGAAGAGCACCGCGACAAGCGCGCGAACGGCGGCGCTCCGCGTGAAGCGGCCCGCGACCACGTAGGTCCCCACGAAGCCGAAGATGGCGCTGCCCACGACCTCGATGCGGAGGGCGACGGGCATCTTGAAGAGCAGATAGAAGGGGAGGTACGGGGAGACGAGGTTCGTCGCGCCTTCGACGTAACCCCACGACGCGTAGCCGCCGCAGAGCCACGGCGCCCACCAGGGGCCTTCGTGGTAGCGCGTCAGGCTTAGGATCGTGCCGTAGCGGTAGGCCGTGTGCGTGTCCCAATCGTGGAAGCCGTAGGTGTGCCAGTTCTCGAACATCGGCCCGAGGACCTCGAGCGTCATCGCGAGGCACACGAAGATGGCGCCGACGATGCCCACGAACCGCGCGCCGCTGCGCGTCACGCAAAAACGCGACGACGCGCGCACCAAAGGCCCTGAGCCGGCTCTTCTTGGGTGTGTCGTTCACTTGCGCCCGTAAACTTCGACTTCGCCGAGGCAAAGGTGAGTGCGGCGATCGCTGCGAATGCGCACCGTGCGGGCCTTCTTGCCCTTGGATGTCACCTTCCACGGGGTGCTGACGTCGAAGTGGTCGGCCTTGCGCGCCAGCCGCGTGTAGACGCCCTGTTCGTCGCCGAGCTCGAGCACGAGCGGAAGGCTCTCGTCGTACCAACCGTCGGTGCGGTTGAAGACGCGAATCTCCTCGATGTCATAGGTGCCTAGAAGATCGATGGTGACGCTCGGCGCGTCTTCGCTCTTCGTGTGCACGCCGTAGCGGCCGTTGCGTTCGCCGTCGACGAGCGCCGAGGGGGCCGTTGTGTCGGGGAAGCGACTGCTGACGATGACGGGCTTACGGAGAGCGATGTTCCGCGGCCGCCGTACTAGAAGGACGCTCGCCACGATGACGCCCACGAGGGTGCCGAACAACATGGCGACGCGAAGCGCGCGCGCCCACTTGAGCTGCCGCACCGAGCGGGGCTCCACTTGGCGGTCGAGCCAGAAGATGACGCGCTCGGCGCCGACGCGCAGGGCCGCGAGCTGGGCCGGCTCCAGATCATCGACGACGAGGAGGTTTGCACTCCTCATGGCGTCGCGCACGGCGTCGAGCTCTGGTGGAGGCGGCGCGAGCGGCAAGTCGTCGGCACGGCTCTCGAGCTCGTACCAGGCGCGCGTCCCCGTCAGGGCGCTCACGTCGAAGGTCGCATCCTTCGAGAGCAACATGGCTCCGATGAACATCGTGGCCGCGTCGCGGTAGAGCCCGAAGGCGGCGGCGTCGCTAGAAGCACCCATGAGCTCGCGCGCCGAGCGAACCCGCTTGCGCGCGGCGCGGTGGAGCGCGGCGATGGTCTCGCGCTGCGTTGGGGACCTCGTGGCCACGAGCTTCGCCCTCGACTCCAAG